>JABWAS010000002.1 GCA_013360865.1 Candidatus Paceibacter sp. | reverse complement strand
GATTTTGACAATTCCTACAAGACGATGGACACAGCGTATATGGAAAGCGTCTGGTGGGCGCTCAAGCAGATGTGGGACAAGGAGTTAATTTACGAGGGTCGCAAGGTGCTGATGTATTGCACCCGTTGCGAAACGCCGCTTTCCAAGGCCGAGGTGGCGATGGACAACAGTTACAAAATGGATACCGACGAGGCGGTGAAGGTCAAGTTCAAACTAAAACCCGGCCAAAAAATCGGCGATTGGACGACCGACGACAATGCTTACATTTTGGCCTGGACGACGACTCCGTGGACGTTGCCGAGCAATTTGGCGTTGGCGGTGGGGGAGGACATTGAGTATAAAATTTTTAAACAGGGCGAGGAAAATTTAATTTCGGCAAAAGGCGAAGGGGTTAAAATATCAGGCAAAAATCTTGTCGGCCTTGAATACGAACCGCTTTATGAAATTCCGGCCGTAAAAAATTCCGGCAAGAAAACGCATTATATAGCTGCTGCCGATTTTGTTACCACTGAAGACGGCACGGGCATTGTGCACATCGCGCCGATGTACGGCGAGGACGATTATAACCTTGGCTTAAAACTGGGTCTGCCGATGATTCCGCTTCTTGATCCAAGCGGGCACTTCACCGAGGACGCGCCGGAATTTATCCGCGGGCAGTATTGGAAGAAAAGCAACAAGCTGGTTATGGAGGAATTGCAATCGCGCGGATTGCTTTTTGCCAGCGAAAAACACACCCACTCCTATCCGCACTGCCACCGCTGCGAAACGCCGTTGATTTATAACGCGCTTTCATCCTGGTTTATCAATATCCAGAAAGTCAAAAACAGGTTGAAAGAGTTGAACGAGAAAATAAACTGGGTGCCGGAACATTTAAAACACGGCCGTTTTCTTAATATCGTGGAAGGCGCGCCGGACTGGAACATCTCCCGCAACCGTTATTGGGCGTCGCCTTTGCCAATATGGAAGTGTGTAGGAAGTATAAAATATAAAATCTCAAATCTAAAATCTGGAGAAAATTATTGTGGAAATCAGGTGTTAGTTGGTTCGCTTGAAGAGCTTAAAAAACACACCAAAAAATCCGGCAACAGATATTTCGTGATGAGACATGGGGAAGGAGAGCATAATATTGGAAACGTAATTAATTTTAGCTTAAAAAGCAGCCAAAAGTACCCACTGACCGAAACTGGCAAAAAACAAGTTTTAGAGAGCATTAAAAAAATAAAAATCGGCAGAATTGACTTGATATTTTATTCTGATTTTCTAAGAACGAAAGAAACAGCATTTTTGGTTGCTGAAAAATTTGGTTTGAAAGACGAAAATATGATTGTTGATAAAAGATTGCGCGAGCTGGATGCGGTTTTCTTTGACGGTAAAAACTCAAGCGATTATGAAAATTATTTTAGCAACAAGATTGAGGAATTTTCAAAGGCATCACCTGACGGAGAGAATCTAAATGATCTAAAAAGTAGAGTTGGCGATTTCCTCTATGAAATAGATAAAAAATTTAAAGACAAAAATATTCTAATAGTAAGCCATGCCGGTCCAATATGGATGATGTTTTCCGTGTCTGGTGGACTGAACGAAAAAGAATCAATTAACCTAAAAGATATGGCCAGAAAAAATAATGGTAATAATGAGGTGATAAAAACCGGCGAAATAAAAGAGTTGCCGTTTGTTCCGCTTCCTCACGACAAAAATTTTACTCTTGATTTGCACAAACCCTACATAGACAAAGTTGAGCTTGTTTGCGATAAGTGCGGCGGCCAAATGAAGCGGACGCCGGAAGTGTTGGACGGCTGGTTTGAGTCCGGGGCGATGCCTTTTGCCGAATATCATTATCCGTTTGAGAATAAAAAGGAGTTTGAAAAAAGATTCCCCGGAGATTTCGTGGCCGAGTACATCGCCCAGACCAGAACTTGGTTTTACTATATGCATGCCATCGCGGCCATTCTTTTCGGCGATGTCAGTTTCAAAAACGTAGTCAGCACCGGCACTATTTTGGCTGAGGACGGCAGCAAGATGTCCAAGTCCAAAGGCAACTACACCGACCCTCTGGTTAATTTGGACAAATTCGGCGCCGATGCTTTACGCTACTATCTTATGGCCAGCCCGGTGATGCAGGGCGAGGATGTCCGCTTTTCGGACAACGACCTGAAGGAGGCGCGTAACAAAGTGATAAATATTTTATGGAACACGTTCAAGTTTTTTGACTTGTATAAAAAAGATTACGACGGCAAAACCGACGCGTTGGAAAGCGAGAATGTTTTGGACCGATGGATAATAACCAAGCTGAACGAGCTTATTAAGTTTGTTACGGAAAATCTGGAAGCTTATGATACCGTCAAAGCCGTCCGTCCTATTGAAGGTTTTGCAAACGATTTTTCCACCTGGTATGTGCGTCGCTCCCGCGAGAGGGTTAAAGGTGGCGATGAAAAAGACAAGCAATACGCCTTGGCGACTTTACGTTTTGTCTTGTTGGAAATTGCCAAACTTATCGCGCCAGTGATGCCGTTTTTGGCCGAGGCGATTTATAAAGGAGCTGGCGGAAAAAAGGAAAGCGTGCACATGGAAAACTGGACACTCCAAATTCTAAATCCCAAATTCCAAATTCAAAATATAATTGAAGATATGGAAGAAGTTAGGAGTATTGTGTCGTTAGGGTTGGAGGCGAGGGCGAAAGCGAATATAAAAGTGAGACAGCCGTTGGCTTCGCTCAAAATCAAGAATCAAGAATCAAGAATAATGAATAATGAAGATTTAAAACAACTAATTAAAGATGAGTTGAATATTAAAGATGTTTTGTTTGATGATAAAATTTCCGAAGACATGGAATTAGATACGGATATAACTCCAGAGCTGAAAGAAAAGGGGGGGTTGAGGGAGTTTGTCCGCGCCGTCCAGGATATGCGCAAGAAAGCAAATCTTAAGCCGGACCAAAAAATTTCTTTGCAGATTGAAACCGACTCTGCCGGTGAAAAATTTCTGCAAAAGTTTGAGCAAGAACTGATTGCTCAAACCGGCGTTAAAGAATTATATTTCGGCAAAACCGAAAAAGGGGAGGAGGTAAAAATAGATGAAACAGTATTTCAAGTTAATTTGTCCATTTAAAAATGGCTCATAAAATTTACATAACCGAAGGGATAATTCTCAAGAAAAAAGATTACGGCGAGGCGGACCGGCTGTTTTGGATTTATACGGAAAAATTCGGGATGATTATGGCGGCGGCCAAGGGCGCGCGGCTGGAGAAGTCAAAATTGCGTTACGGTCTGGACTTGTACACTTACGGAGAATTCGCGGTAATTTCTTTGGGCGATTTTTGGCAGATCACGGACGCCAGAGACATCGCGCGGGCGCTTCCGTTTAATTCCCAGGCGCTGGAACGTTTTTCCGGTTTGGCCGCTTTGCTGGTAAGAATGATAAAGGGCGAAGAAAAAAACGAGACGGCGTGGAAACACCTTAAAGACTTTTTCCTTGAGATTTTTAAAAAAGAAAAAACGCCAGATTCTAAAAACATGAAAGACCTGGAAACGCGAGCCGCTTCGGGCATTCTCCACAGTCTCGGATATATGGAAACAATGCCGGGAAACGGTTTGGCCGCCGTTTCCGCCATAAACAGAGCCATTAAGGAAAGTATGCTGTAAATATGGTATATTATTCATAGCTTTGTATGGACGAGAGCAATAATTTAGAAAAACTTAAAAAGAGATTATATAAAAAGGAGGAAAGTTTCCCGTCTCGGCTGGACAGGGAGTCTTTGCGTTCGGAAAAAGAAAAAATCCTGCCTTATTGGAAAGAAAACGCGCCGTCCGCCGGCAAAAAAAGCCGCTTTTTTGATCCGGTCAGGCTTATCATTTATCTGTCAGGCGCGCTTTTTTTGATTATCGGCGGCTTTTTCCTTTATCTGCTGTTTTCCGGTTCCAACGTCATTTCTTCTTCCAACATCACCATCACCGCCTCCGGGCCGGTCAGCGTTGACGGCGGCCAACCGGCCAAGTTCAGCTTCACGATAAAAAACCAGAACGAAACGCCTCTGGAAATGGCCGACCTTATTTTTGATTTTCCGTCCAACAGCTTCTCTCCGGAGGGCGACCAGATGACGCGGACGAGAATCCCGCTTGACGACGTCGGTCCGGGAGAAATAGTGAACGAGTCAGTTGATGCGGTGTTTTTCGGCACGGAAAACGAGGAGAAGAAATTAAAAGCGACTTTGGAATATCGCCTCGCCGACTCCAACGCCATTTTCGTCAAGGAGACGGAGTACACCGTAAGGATAATTAAAGCGCCGCTCGGCATAACCGTTTCCGTCCCCAAGGAGGCCGCGTCCGGCCAGGAAGTGGCGGTTAAAGTTGAGATTGTTTCCAATTCCGAATCGGTGGCCAGAAATCTGCGGATGGAAATGAAGTATCCGCCCGGATTCAGATTTATAGACGCCGAGCCGGAGCCGAGGCAGAGCAGCAATGTCTGGCTGATCGGCGATCTGGGACCGAATCAGAAAAACGTTATTACAATAAACGGAACGGTGGAGGGAGAGAACGCGGAGGAAAGGATTTTTGTTTCTTCCGTCGGCTTGCCCGGGGAGGGGGGCGAACTGCGGGTTTACGGCAGCGCCTCGGAAAAAATATCCATAAAAAAATCGCCGCTTAATCTGTCGGTTGTGATAAACGGCAAAGATCAGGACAAGAACATTGTTTATCCGGGAGATTCCGTTCGCGTTGACCTGGAGTGGGTTAATAATCTGCTAGCGGAAGTCCGCGACGCCCAAATAGAGACGGAAATTGAGGGGGAGGCTTACGATCCGAGAACTTTGTCCGTCAGCCGGGGGTTCTACCGAAGCTCCGACGATAAAATAGTTTGGAATCCGTCCACGCTGGGGGGTCTGGGCGCCATATCTTCAGGGAAGTCGGGCAAATCTCAGTTGAGCTTTTATCTTCAAAACCCGCTGCCGGTTCACGGGCCGGAAGATAAGGATTTCAGCGTGAAAATAACCGCCAGAATATTCGGTCGCGGCACGTCCAACGAGTTTGAAAACAGGGAAATTTCCGATATGGTTGAAAAGAATATAATAGTAGGCTCCAGGTTGCAGGGGGCCGGACACTCGCTTTACTATTCCGGACCGTTCGCCAATTCGGGGCCGATGCCGCCCAAAGCCGGTTCGGAAACAAGCTACACCGTCACCTGGTCGCTGGCCGGAAACATCAACAATCTTTCCGGAGTCAAAATAAAGTCTTCCTTGCCGCCTTACGTTACGCTGACCGGGCAGAAGAGTCCGGCGGAGGCTGATTTGTTTTTTGACGACAAAACGGGCGAGCTGACATGGAACCTCGGCGAACTTCCGGCCGGAACGGGGATAATATCTCCGGCGAAAGAACTATCGTTCCAGATTTCTTTCGCGCCGAGTCTTTCCCAGATCGGAGAAACGCCAATATTAATTAACGCCGCCAAAATTGAGGCGATGGACGACTACACGGGAGAGGAAATAAGCGGGGATGTGCAGGCATTAAGTATAAAGTTGTCGGGCGACCCGCAAACAAAAACGGGCGACGATAAAGTAATAGAATAATCATCATGGAAAATAAATTGGAAAAAATAATATCGCTTTGCAAAAGAAAGGGGTTTGTCTTCCCAGGTTCTGATATATACGGAGGATTTGCGGGGACTTATGACTGGGGTCCTCTTGGAACAGAGCTTCGCAGAAACGTTGTTGATGAGTGGACCAATGCCATGAAAATACATGACAATATGGCCTTTTTGGATTCAAGTATTTTTACCGCCGCGAAGGTTTGGGAAGCCAGCGGTCATGTTTCCGGATTTTCCGACCCTATGGTTATATGCAATTCTTGCCATACCAAATTCCGCGCCGACCATCTGCTTGATGTCATAGGAGTTGTGGCGGACGAGAAGATGACGGAACAGCAAATAAACAAATTATTTGATGACAATAGGGACAAATTGCACTGTCCAACATGCGGTAAAAAAGATTTTGGAAAAATTGTCGCCAAGAGTCTTCTGGCGACCTCAACCTTAGGCAAGTTTGACAGCGAAGACGAAGAAGTTTATCTGAGGGGAGAAACAGCCCAAGGTATTTTTATAAACTATAAAAACGTGATAGGTTCCGGATTTTATTCCATTCCGTTCGGGATCGCTCAGATTGGCAAAGCTTTCCGAAATGAAATAAGCCCAAGGCAATTTTTGTTTCGCAAGCGGGAGTTTGAGCAAATGGAAATGCAATATTTTATTTCGCCAAAAGACGCTCCGGCTGCTTACGAAGAGTGGAAAAAAGAGCGTATGGCTTATTATGACCGTTTAGGGGCAAAAAAAGAAAAATTGCGCTGGAAACAACACGAGAATCTTGTTTTCTACGCCAAAGACGCGTGGGATATTCAGTATGAATACCCGTTTGGTTGGAACGAGTTGGAAGGAGTGCATTACAGGGGAGATTATGATCTGAGCCAGCATCAGAAATTTTCAGGCGTTGATATGAGCTATTTTGACGAGAAAACCAAAGAACGTTATATCCCCCATGTGATTGAAACATCGGTCGGAGTTGACCGAACAGTTTTAATGCTTCTTTCTGACGCTTACGACGAGGACGAAATGAACGGCGAAAAAAGAGTGGTGCTTAGATTCAAGCCAAACATGGCTCCGATAAAAGCGGCTGTTTTCCCGTTGCTGAAGAACAAGCCGGAACTGGTCAAAAAAGCCCAAGAAGTTTACCGCGAACTTAAAAAAGAAATCCGGCCGATAATTTTTGACGACAACGGCAACATCGGCAAACGCTACCGAAGGCAGGATGAAATCGGCACGCCGTTTTGCATCACGATAGATTTCGACACTTTAAACGACGACACCGTCACCGTCCGCGACAGGGATACGGGCAAGCAGGAAAGGGTAGGCATTATAAAGGTCGCAGATTATTTAACTAATAAAAACCATGAATAAAAAGATTAAGATTTTTAGTATAATTTTTAT
This sequence comes from Candidatus Paceibacter sp., assembly GCA_013360865.1. Taxonomy (NCBI): domain Bacteria; kingdom Bacillati; phylum Minisyncoccota; class Minisyncoccia; order Minisyncoccales; family Candidatus Paceibacteraceae; genus Candidatus Paceibacter; species Candidatus Paceibacter sp. The sequence continues at coordinate 90,240 of JABWAS010000002.1, read as the reverse complement.
TATACTAGGAGTATTTGTCTTTTTTTACCCCAAAATTATTGGAACTACCGGAGGCAATTGTCCTTATTCTGACTGCGATAAATTTTATCATAATTGTTTTGGTTTTAAGATTTATATTGGTGCAGGAGCCCTCGCTGATTATTCTGATAATGTATATTGCTTAGGGATTCCATATGGGGATGAGGCTCCATATAATCAATAATAATTTCTACTGCACTAGATAAAACAAAGAAAGGATTAGAAAATATCCTTTCTTTGTGCTTCTTTGCCTAAAGTTTTTGCCCGTGCTATTGTTGTTTCAGTATGGATATAGAGAATGCAAAGCCAAAAATCAAGGAATTGGCAGAGGAATACGGTCTTTCTTTGGTGGTGCTTTTTGGTTCACAGGCGACCGGAAAAACTCGCAGGGGGAGCGACGTTGACATTGCTTATTTATCGGAAAAACCGCTTGAACTGATGGAGGAAAGTTCGCTTTCCATAGCGCTTATGGAGATTTTTAAAACTAATTTTGTTGATCTGGTTTCCTTAAGAAACGCTTCGCCACTGCTTCAAAAAGAAATCGCGGATAACGCGGTCGTTGTTTTTGAGTCAAAAAAAACCTTATTCAGCGAATTTGTAATTAATGCGTTTAAAAAATATTTTGACACAAAAAAACTTTTAAAAGCAAGGTCGGAATTTTTGGATTTTAAAATTAAACAGTACCAAAAAGAATTAAAACATGTTTGACAAGGAACTGGTTGAGAAAAAAATAAATCAAATAATTGAATATTTGGAAGAACTTGATCCGATAGTAACAAAAATGTCGGACGAAGAAATAAGAAAAGATTATTTCAAATATCACACGGCGGAGAGGTTGCTTCAGCTTATAGTTGATACCATTGTGGACATAAATATCCATTTAATAAAAGAGAATAAATTAACCGTGCCCGATGACCTGCAAAGCACGTTTGTAACGTTGGCGGATAACAATTTGTTGCCGAAAGATTTTGCCGCAAAAATAGCTCCGGTTGTCGGTCTAAGAAATAGAATTGTCCACAGATACGATACTTTGAACAAACAAGCTTTTATAGAAAAACTAAAAATTAATTTTGTAGATTTTAAAGAATATATTATTTACGTAAAAAAGTTGGTTTAAATGATAAACTTTGAGAAAAAAGTTTTGGACAACGGGTTGAGGGTTATACTTGCTCCGCTGAAGAGCACCGAGGCGGTGACGCTGATGGCGTTTGTCAAAGTCGGTTCGCGCTGGGAGGTTAAGAAAATCGGCGGCATCTCTCATTTCTTGGAACATATGTTCTTCAAAGGCACCAAGAGCCGGCCGGAGCCAGGACAAGTTCACAGAGACCTCAACAAAATAGGCGCCGACCACAACGCCTTCACTTCCAAGGAGATGACCGGATTCTGGGTCAAGACTTCCGCCAAAGATTTTGACGTTGGTTTGGACGTCGTTTCCGACATTCTGCTGGAGCCTTTGTTTAAGGAGGAGGAGATAGAAAAAGAAAGGGGAGTGATACTTCAGGAAATGGATATGTACGAAGATAATTTGCGGGTGAAAGTCCAAAGCGTTTTGGAAAACATCGCTCTGGGCGACCAGCCGATCGGGTGGGACATCATAGGAAGCAAGGAATCGGTCGGGGCGATAAAGAGAAACGACCTGATTAAATACGAAGGCGAAAACTATAAAGCGGGCAATATGGTATTGGTGGTCGCGGGAAATTTTGAACCGGAGGAAACTTTCAAAAAATTAAACGCCATTTTCGGAAAAATAAAAAAAGGGACGAATAACCCCTGCGCCAAAGCGAAGATAGGGCAAAAATCACCAAACGTAAAGATAATAAACAAAGATTCCGACCAGACGCATCTGGCCATGGCGGCGCGGGCGTATGACATGTATGACGAAAAAAGATACGTCCTTAATTTACTGTCCGTTATTTTGGGCGGCAACACCTCGTCGCGTCTGTTTTCGGAAATAAGAGAAAAACTGGGACTGGCCTACTACGTTTATTCCTGGGGGGAACAATATCTGGACTGCGGCTACCTGGGCATGGCCGCCGGAATCCCCCATAACAAACTAGGCGAAGTGGCGGAAAAAATAACCGACATCTGCAAGGAAATAAAAGACGGTAAAATTTCCGAGGAAGATGTTTCCCTGGCCAAAAGTTACCTGCGGGGACAAATGGCACTGAAGTTTGAAACTTCCGACGAGATAGCCGGCTTTGTCGCCGGGCAGGAATTGTTTTATAATAAAATTGAACAGCCGACGGATATCTTTAAAAAAATAGAAAAGGTGACAAAGGAAGAAATAATAAATGCCGCAAGGGAGATTTTTTCTCCAAGCAAGATAAGCCTGGCGGCGGTGGGCAAACAGGATGCCGGAAAGGCGGAACAAAAAAGATACGAGGCGATTTTAGCGAAATTAAATTGAAAAAACATGGAAGAAAATAAATTTTCAATAAATATAAGCGTCGGAACAGTAATAAAAATTTTGACCATCCTTGTGATTGCTGTTTTTCTTTATATGATTCGTGGCATTTTAATGTCTGTGATTCTTTCTTTGGTTATTGCTTCCGGCATAGAACCGGCGGCGGCCTGGCTGCAGAAGAGGAAAATACCCAGAGCCCTGGCAGTCGTCTTCATTTATATGGCGGCGTTTCTGTTCCTCGGGGCGATGTTCTACATCATCATCCCGACCACTTTTTCCGAACTGACCAATTTTTCCGACAACATCCCGCTTTATCTGGAAAAGCCGTTTGAGGCCGGCACCGTGGACAAAATTTTCGGCAATCTGCCGGTGTTTGTCAGAGACGGACTCGGCAACTCAATAACGATGCTTGGGGAATACATAGACACATTTACCGCCAGCTTTTTTGACTTTGCCTCTATGGCCGTGGGCGGGGTGGTTTCGTTCATTCTTGTGATAGTGCTCTCTTTTTATTTGTCCGTTCAGGAAAACGGGGTGGAAAACTTTTTAAGAATAATAATACCGACGCGCCACGAGGACTACGCCATTAGCCTGTGGATGCGCTGGAGGAAGAAAATCGGTTACTGGCTTCAGGGGCAGATATTGCTTGGCTTTATCGTCGGCGTCTTAGTTTACATCGGACTTACCCTTTTGCAGGTCAAATACGCTTTGACTTTCGCCATCTTAGCGGCCATTTTTGAGCTCATCCCGATTTTCGGGCCGATACTTTCCGCCATACCGCCGATTATCGTGGCTTTGTTGGAAAATCCATGGCTGGCTTTGGAGGTACTTATTCTTTACGTCATTATCCAACAGTTTGAGAATCATCTTATCTATCCTTTGGTGGTTAGAAAAATAGTGGGCGTTCCGGCCGTCGTGGTTATCCTGGCTTTGGTTATCGGCGCCAACGTGGGAGGTTTTGTCGGGATGCTATTGGCCGTGCCGCTGGCGACCATCGCCATGGAAGTCCTGGACGACATCAACTATCGGAAAAAGCGCATCGCCAAACCGACGGCGTAGCCAATTCAATGAGATTAAATTTTTTAAAGATTATCATTCTAGCAATTATAATTTTTGGTTTAGGTGTTTTTGGTTTTAACGTAGTCAGCAAAATCAGGATTAAGTCGCAAAAACCACTCCAGCCCATAAAAATTTCATCAGATAAAAAAAGCATTCTTGATGAAAGAGGAAGAGTTATTTTAGATGTTGCCGATGACCGCATATTTAATTTTTTTCAAAAAACAGAGAGATGCACTGATGATTATAATCGAAAATTAGTGCCGAATAATGGCTGTATTGATAGAGCGGCTTTTAGGAATTTTTCTGATTTTGTTAGCATTAGTCTTTCGCCAAGAGGCACAGAAATCGGTTTTACTGTCAGTTTTTATTTGAAACCAGATTCTGTCGCAGGTGTTTTACATCCCTTTCGCGCTCCAGGAGAGATTCGCATTCTTACGGATTATTATCTAGGCAATAAATTTCTTGGTTTTTCTCCAAATGGCAATTATTTTGTTTTTTCGGACGGTTGTTGGGAGGGGGATTGCAGTTTTACCATTACTAGTTCAGAAACTATGGAATCTCTTGACTTGGATTTACAAGGCATCGAGTGTGAAAGAGGATATGGTTGTTATGGAACTGAATTTCGAGGATGGATTAATAACGAAGAAATAGAATATGACGTAACCTGGGGCGGAGACATAAAGGGTTCGTATCGTTATGATATAATCACCAAACAAGCAAATAAAATATAAGCTAAATTTTGACTTTTTAATTTTGAATTTTACTTATACATCTCCATCGCTCTTTCTATTTCTTTCTTGGCCGCCGAGGAGTTTTCCCAGCCTAATATTTCTACTTTTTTGCCTTGCAATTCTTTGTAGGTCTGGAAGAAGTGGGCGATTTCTTTAAGCGAATGAGTGTGCAGTTTCTCTATGTCGGAGATGTCTTTGATGGCGTCAAAGCGTGGGTTGTCCGCCTGCACGCCCAGAATTTTGTTGTCCTGTTCGCCGGCATCAATCATCCTAAGTATTCCTATCGGTCGGACCCTGGCCACACAGCCGGGAAATAGCGGATCGCTGCCCAAGACCATCACATCCGCCGGGTCGCCGTCCTCGGCTTTGGTTTCTGGTATGAATCCGTAGTCGGCGGGATAATGGACGGGGGAGTAGAGAACCCGGTCCAGCGAGATTATTCCCGTTTGTTTATCTATCTCGTATTTATTCTGGCTGTCTTTGGGAATCTCAATTACGACGTTGATAATTTCCGGCGCCTTGTCTCCGATTTTGATGTTTAATAACGACATATTCAAAATGTAAATCCGAAGCACGAAGCACGAAATCCGAAATAAATTCAAATGTTAAAAATTTAAAATTCTAAACAGTTTTGAATTTTGTTTTTTGAGTTTAGAAATTGTTTCGAATTTCGATATTCGAATTTCGGATTTAAAATTAACTAATAATTCTTACACAGTTTCTTTTGTTTTCTCCGTCACTTCTCCTTCCTCGTTCGCTTCCGCCACTGTTTCGCCCGCGCGGGACTTGATGTCTATTTTCCAGCCGGTCAGTTTGGCCGCCAGCCTCACGTTTTGGCCCATCTTGCCGATGGCCAAGGAAAGCTGGTCCTCGTCCACCGTCACCTCGGCCACCCTTGTTTTCGGGTCGGCCTTGACTTCTATTATCTTGGCCGGAGAAAGGGAATTGGCAATGACGTCTTCCGGATTCTCGGACCATTCTATGATGTCTATTTTTTCGCCGCCCAGTTCGGAGATGATGGTGCTGATCCTTACGCCTTTTTGGCCGACGCAGGAGCCGACGGGGTCAATGCCGTCCTGTTTGGAAACCACCGCTATCTTGGAGCGGGAACCCGGTTCGCGGGCGATGTTTTTTATCTCCACCGCGCCGGAAGTTATTTCCGGTATTTCCATCTCAAAAAGTTTGGCGATAAACCTCGGGTGCGAGCGGGAAAGGAAAAGGTTTATGCCTCTTGGCGTTTCTTCCACCAGGAAAAGCAATGCCCTTGTTCTTTCTCCTATCCTATATCTCTCGCCCCGGATCTGCTCATCGCGGGGGAGCATGGCTGTGGCCCTGCCCAGGTCAACGAAGACGTTGCCGGCCTCCATTCTCTGGACGATGCCGCTGATTATTTCTCCCTGGCGGTTTTTGTATTCGCCGTAGATTGATTCTTTCTCCGCCTCGCGGATTCTCTGGATGATAACCTGTTTGGCGGTCTGCGCAGCGATCATTCCGTAGTTTTCTTTCGTTTCCAAGGGAAAAACCATTTCCTCGCCCGGCTGGACGGTTTTCTTAATTTTTTTGGCCTCGTCCAGCATAATGTGGTGCTCGGGGTTGAAGCGCACTTTCTTTATCTCGCCCTCCGCCATTGCCACGGGCGCTTCTTCGTGGGCCGGTTCGTCGCCCTCTTCTTCCGTCTTGAGCATTGATTCATCCACGATGTATTTGATCTGGGAGAAAGACATTTCTCCGTTTTCCGGATTAAACACGGCCCGAATAATCTGGCCTTTTTTGCCGTAGTCTTTTTTATAGGCCGCCGCCAGCGCGTCTTCTATTGTTCGGACGATTTTATCTTTCGGTATGCCTCTTTCCGTTTCCAACTGGTGCAGGGCCGTTTGTAAAGCTTTTAGATCCATATGTTTTGCTTTTACGCCATTTCGGGCGTTTTTCTTATAAAATTATCCCGCTTTCGGCGGGATTGATGATTTAATGATATACACACAATTTATAATTGTCAAATCATTACGGCCAAGTTTATTTTTGGTATAATCAAACCAATGAAAGTTGAGTCCAAAAAATTGAAGCTTTTTTTGCTGGACAGCGGATTGGTTGCCGCCAAGGACGTCGCCGAGGCTGAGAAGAAAGCCAAGAGGGAAGACCTTGATTTGAAGGAAGTTTTGCTTAACGAAGGAAAAATTTCCGAAGACGATTTAAGAAGAATGGAAGCCTACATTTTAGGCATCCCGTTCGTCAGTCTGGAAAAAGAAAAAATAGATTTCAAAGTTTTGAGCCTTATACCTGAACCGCTCGCCCGCAACCACAACATCGTGGCTTATAATAAAAAAGAAGACGAGCTGGAGGTGGCGATGCTTGACCCGGAAGATTTGGAAACGATTGACTTCATCAAGAAAAAATCAAATCTCAAAATTCTGCCCAGGCTCACCAGCCGCAAATCCATCAAGTCCGCCCTTTCCCAATACCAGGAAAGTCTGCAGGCGGAGTTTGACAACATCGTCAAAAAAGAGGCCGGATCGCTTAAAATCGTCAGCGATAAAGACGGCGCGGAAGCTGCCGGAGACGACCTTAAAAAACTGGCCGAGGATGTTCCTATCGTCAGAATCGTGGACACGCTTTTGCGCCACGCCATTCTGCAGCGGGCCAGCGACATCCACATAGAACCGCAGGAAAAAGATTTAGTGGTGCGTTACCGCGTGGACGGGGTTTTGCGCGACGCAATGATTTTGCCGCGGCACGTCGCCTCCGGCATCACCGCCAGAATAAAAATACTCTCTAACCTGAAGATAGACGAAAAAAGGTTGCCCCAGGACGGACGCTTCAAGATAGAAACCGCGGAAGACAAGGTTTCTTTCCGTGTTTCCGTTTTGCCGGTTTTTCACGGAGAGAAAATCGTGATGAGAATTTTGCTGGAAAATTCCAAAGGCTTCACCTTTGAGACGCTCGGCTTTGCTCCCAGCCAGATAGAGGAATTTCACCGCGCCATCAACAAGCCGACGGGTATGATTTTAGTCACCGGACCGACCGGCTCCGGCAAGACCACCACGCTCTACACGGCGATGGATATTTTGAACACGCCCGACGTCAATATCTCCACCATTGAGGACCCGATAGAATACCAGATACCCAGAGTTAATCAGACGCAGGTCCGGCCGGACATCGGATTTACTTTCGCCAACGGCTTGAGGTCGCTGGTCAGGCAGGACCCGGATATAATAATGGTGGGAGAGATAAGAGACAGCGAGACGGCCTCACTGGCGGTCAATGCCGCCCTGACCGGGCATCTCGTTCTTTCCACTTTGCACACCAACTCCGCCGCCGGAGCCGTGCCAAGGCTTCTGGATATGGGCGTGGAGCCGTTTTTGCTTGCCTCAACTCTTAACGTCGTCATCGCCCAAAGGCTGGTGCGTGTGCTTTGCCCCGGCAAGGAAAAATATTTTCTAAGCAAAGAGCAGTACGAAGCCTTGAAAAAGGAAGCCGACTTGGAAAGGGTGGCTGATTTTATGGTTAAGGAAAAGCTGGCGGAGAAAGGAACGACTTTGGACAAACTGCCGTTTTACCGGCCGAAGCCGTCCGGCGAGTGCGCCGACGGCTACTCCAGCCGGATAGGCGTCCATGAAATTTTAAGCGTCAACGAGTCCATCAAAAACCTGATAATGTCCAACGCCACCTCCGGCGACATAGAAAAACAGGCCAAAAAAGAGGGAATGATGACGATGCTGGAAGACGGAATTATGAAGTCGGCCCAGGGAGTGACCACGCTGGAGGAAGTGTTAAGAGTCACCAGCGAATAAAAACAAAATGATTTTTGAATACAAAGCCAAAAAAATATCGGGCGAAGACACGGGCGGGGAAATAGACGCGGGAGACAAGTTCGAGGCCGCCCATAAACTCCGCGAGAGAGGAGAAATACCGGTTTCCATAATAGAAAAAGGAAAGAAAGGCGACTTGCGCTCGCTTCTGGCCGGAATCGGATTTATTTCCGCGGCGGAGAAGATAATGTTTTCCAAAAATTTGGGAGTGATGATTTCGGCCGGGTTGCCGCTTGCCCGGGCGCTGGAAATTTTAAGCCGCCAGACCAAAAACAAAGTTTTCGCCAAAATCATAGCGGCGCTTTTGGAGGATGCCAAAAAAGGAGTCGCCCTAAGCGAGGCGATGAAAAAGCGCCCGGGAACGTTTTCCAAACTTTTTACGGCCATGGTAAGAACGGGCGAAGAGAGCGGAAGATTGAGCGACTCTTTAAAGACGGCCGGCCAGCAGATGGAAAAAGATTACATCCTGTTTAAGAAAATAAGAGGAGCGATGATTTATCCGTGCGTGATTCTTCTGGCCATGCTCGGCATCGGCGCCTTTATGTTCGTCTACGTGGTGCCAACCCTCGTTTCCACTTTCAAAGATATGAATATGGAGCTGCCTTTGAGCACCAAAGTGATAATTTTTATAAGCGAAACACTGACCGGGCACACTATTTTATTTCTGGCCGTTCTTGTTTTTATTCTGGCCGCCGCGGTATGGTTTTTGCGCTCGGAAAATGGCCGGAAGGCTCTCGGTTTTTTGATGCTCAACGCGCCGATAATTTCTCCGGTGGCCAAAAAACTTTATTCCGCCAGGACGAGCCGGACGCTTTCTTCGTTGGTGAGCTCCGGAATCAACATCGTGGAGGCGCTTACAATTACCAAAGACGTTCTGCAAAATAGCGATTACAAAAAAATACTGAACAACGCCATTGAAGACGTGCAGAAAGGCGTGCCTATTTCTAACGCTTTCAAACAGGCGCCGAAATATTATCCGGTGATGGTTGGGGAAATGATGGCGGTAGGCGAAGAAACCGGAAAAGTCGGCGAGATGCTGGAAAGGGTGGCCTCTTTTTACGAGGACGAAGTAGCCGAGGCGACCAAAAACATCACCACGATCATAGAGCCGTTTCTGATGCTGCTCATCGGCGGAGCGGTCGGGTTTTTCGCCTTGTCCATGATAAGGCCGATGTACTCGGTGATGAATGGAATATGACATTAAAATCTAGGCATTAGACTAACAAAACAATGGAAAAATTTGATTTCTCAAAAATTGAAGACCAAAAGAAAATTGATAATTTGCCTGAAAAAGAGAGGGAGGAAATTATTGATGAGGCGCATAAAAAGGCCACAGAAATGCAGGAAAAAATAGAATTCGGCGAAGTTAATAATTATAGTCAGGCGATAAAATTGATAGAGAAGGAAGAAAAAGAAGAAATGGCCTTAACCCCGGAGCAGATAACTGAAAAGATGTTAAATTTACTGAAAGACATAGATCCGCAAAAAAATATTAAGGTTGTTTATTATACAACTACGGCTTCCCCTTATATGTATGCTACCAATGGTAACATGAGAAGATATGACGAAATAGATATAAAAAAAGCTGAATCTTTTGGAAAAAAATTAGTTAAACAAAATTTTCCGCTCAATGAGATTATTAAAAGTGATGAATTTCAGAGAGTAATCAAAGAAAAACTGATTAATTTGTTTCAGCTGCATGAATCTGATGATAACAGCCTTTATTCACCCCGGATAATAAATATTAGTACACACAAAATACTCAGTTTTATTGACCTGTTCCCTATTACGCAGGAGACGGCTTTAGATAAAAAACTTCAGAGCGTTGTTGCTGGAAGAATGCATGAACTTATAAGCAAAAAATACGAAGATAACTATTGTGCAACTCCTGGTTATTCTGACACAGTTAATGCTATGCTAAATTCGTGTAAATTGAAAGAAAAATTTTTTGTACCTGATGAGATTGTTCCTATGATGGTAATCAAAAATAAAGTTGAAAGTGCAATCAGAGACGAGTTTAAAAATGCAATTAGAGTTAAACAGAAATTTTTTGAAGAAAAATGGTCAGTAAATTATATAAAATCATGGTTTACAAATTTTTCCAACATTAAAAAAGAAATTAATTTATCTGATGATTTTTTATATTCCAAAAAGATACAAAAAGATGTTGAAAATATTTTACTCAAATCTTTAGAACAAGAAGATTATGAATTTTTAGCTGAGACAAAAGACAAATTTCCAATAGCTCTAGAAACTATTAATTCTATAAAAAAGAATGCTGAGGAAAAAATAATTAAAAAACTGTCTAACGATGGTGCTGATTTAGAAGGCATACTAACAATTCGGAATGTGTTTGACATACCTTTCTCCGCAAGTGTTCGGCAGGCCGCCGAAGAGGGTTTTACTCTTCGTCTTAAAAATAATTCATTTTACGGTGCCGATAAAATCAAAGAAAGTTTTTCTTTGCCTGAAGAATTTGTCCAGCGATCCATCAAAGAAGCATTTGTTGGCTGCATTAAAGATGGTTTGGTTAATAAAGCTAATAAAATTAAAGAAAAATTTTCCTTAACCAAGGAGTGGTTATTAACTTCAGAAGTTCAGCAAGCCGCTAAAGAAGGATACATTAGCTGCCTTAAAAATGGCAGACACCATGTTGCATCCGAAATTAAAGAAAGATTTTCTGTAGTCATTCAGCCTTCTGAAATAATTGATCAAATCCCCGACATTAAAGACCTGATTTCTCAAATTCAACCCATCTCTCCTCAATTTTATGATCAAGCTCATAAATCTTTAGATACTCTGCTTTTTCTTTTTGAGTTTGCAAAAGACCCTGATGAATTTCTGCGAGATATTCAAAAAAACCCTTTTCTTGCCAATGCGGTAATGGAGAATCCGAAATTCGGTTCAAAATTACTCGTGAAGTTTCCGCAGTTTGATGAGTTGTCCAAGCAAAACATTAAAACTCTTTTTGAGGCCAAGAAGGAGATTTTGAAAGAAAATCCCGGCATTGATCCGGAGTCTTTGGAATCTCGGCAATTGATGCAGGAGAAACTAAAGAGTTACGAAAACAATCCCGAAATACTCTCTGACATTGAAAGAAGCGGAATCAATATTGACCGGTGGCTTAATTATCAAGAAACCCGTTACTTTTCTCTTGAGTCGGGCAAAAGCAAGTTGGCCTTTTCTGAAACCATTGCCACCCCGATAAACAGAATTAAAGAAACCATTGACAGCTATACTTATAAAATCAAAGAAGTTCTCAAGAATTATCAGAAAGAACTTGCGCAATTTCAGATACCTCTTGAAGATCCGAAAGAAATTGAGGGCAAGATCGCCAAGATGAGAATGGAAATGGAAAAAGCGAGAAACGAAGGGAACGACAAAAAAGCGCAAGGCATTCAGAAGGGCATAGACGGGCTTAGTCAAAAGTTAGCTAGCCTCAAAACAGTTTCATCCTGGGATAAATTATTGGGCGACATCGCCGACTTTTCGCAATTAAAAAATGATGTTTTCAAGTCTCAAGAAAACTTGATCAAGGCCGAAAACGAATTTGCGGAAAAATCTTCCGGCAAAGCTCCTTCGGGCAAAGAAATCCAAGAAGCCAAACAGAAGATAGCCAAGAGTAAGGAAGAATTGAGGCTGAAATTTGACGCGCTTGAAAAGAGAGTGGAAGAATTTAAAGAGAAAATGCCGGACATCATTTCTCCGGCTTTGGGCAAAGAAAGAGCAGGCTCGCTGACGCAAGAAATAGATGAGGCTGTTGCCGAACAGTTTGACCATTACAGAACAGATCGGACCGCTATTGCCAATCTTTTTTCCGAGAAGAGCGACAAAGAAAAAGACAAGCTGGACAGTCAGCCGATGAGTATATTTGTATGGGCGAGAAATCCCGATATTGATTTATATCAAGGCAACTATTCCGATTGCTGCATTAAGATAAACAGCGAGCATATGGGAGCGGAATCAACTATCGCCGACTACAACACTGATCTTGGTGTTCAGATCGTCAATATCTGGGATGAAGCCAAGAGCGAACCAGTAACGGCGGCCTGGTGTTGGATTGGTAAGGGCGAAGAGGGGGAAGGACCGGTTTTGGTGGTTGATAACATTGAATCTAATACTGTTTACAGCGGTAATTATCCCGAACAGCTAAAAAAAGAACTGGTTGATTATCTGAAAGATTACGACAAAGCAATAGGAGCCAAAAAAGTGGTGTTAGGCAAAGCGAACAATGATTTGCCTACTTCGGCAGAACTGAACAAGATGGCGGATGATTCAGTTAAATACGAAAAATTAGGAGGATATAACCGGGCAGGCGGTTATTTATTGGAAGCTGAAGATAAGAGCGTAAAAATAATATGGGAAGCTGAGAAGAAAACGGTTAAAAAAGAAAAAAGCAGGCCAGAAGAAACTAAAACTAAAATAGAATTTAAAGACCTAGATACAAGAGCTCTAAGCAAAAATGATTTTGAAACAATAAAAAGGTTGGAGAGAAAAATTTATCGTGGCACGGATTTAATTCACGGCGAAGCGATGATTCAGGACATAAAAGACAGCAACGGGCTAGACTATTCGACTATAGCCTACGGCATTAATCCCAAGACTGGCAAGAAAGAAGCTGTTGCCTATGCGGTTGCCATAGAGGATGAAACGGATGAAAGCGACAAATCAATTTACCTGGAAGATATCGCTGTTTTGCCCGAAGCGCAGAGGCAAGGCTTGGGCTGGAGAATTCTTAGAGAATTGGTGGAGAAATTAAAGGCAAAGGCGGCAGAAGAAAGAAAGCCTGTTCTTTTTGACATGCATCTTAGGGAGGATTCGCAAAGGCTACTTGAGAGACATCGCCAAGATCTTGAAGAAATTGGCGTTAAGCTCATTGAGGAGGCGCTGGTGGCGGATTATTATGATGAAGGTGAAGACGCGCTTTATCAGGTTTATGAGGTAAGATAAAAAACCAAATGCCAAAATCCAAATTCCAAAAAGTTAAAGAGAAAAAAAGAGGTTTCAGTCTTCTGGAAATCATTGTGGTTCTGGCTATTATCGGATTGATGGCGGCGGCCATTATTTTCCCTTTGTCGTCTTTGCGAAACGGGCGGTTGCTGGAGGCCGCGGCGGACCAGATTGTTTCCATGCTAAGCGATGCCAGGTTTAAAACCTTAAATTCTGAAAACGCTTCGCAATACGGAGTGCATTTTGAGGCGAACAAGACCGTGTTGTTCAAAGGCGCCAGCTATTCCAGCGCCGACAGCTACAACGAAACTTCCATTTTGCATCCGGTTCTGGAGATATCGCCCGTTTCTTTAAACGGCGGCGGAGCGGATGTCGTCTTCCAAAGGCTTACGGGAAAAACCGGTAATTATGGCAGCGTCGGGGTAAGGCTAAAGGATGATGTTTCCAAGATAAAAACGATAACCATCAAACCGACCGGAGTGACCGACGCGCGGTAAATTTTAAACATAAAAATGACGCGTAAACACCAAAATATTGCCGCAAAACCTCATCGACGTCAGTCTTCGATGAGAGGTTTTGGGTTGCTGGAGGCGGTTGTGGGAGTGGCGGTCATCTCGCTTTCGTTGCTCGGAGTGATGGCCGTTTCCCAGCTTTCCCAGCGGATAGTGGGAGAAAGCGTCAGAAGCGTCCAGGCTTCTTTTTTAGCGGAGGAAGGAGTTGAGGCGCTTAAAATTTTAAGAGACAAAGGCTGGCAGGACAACATCGCTTCGCTTAACGCCGGCGCGGATTATTATCTGGAATTTGATGGAACAAGCTGGAAGGCAACCGCCACCGGCCAAATGATTGACGGCTTTTTTACAAGAAAATTCGTTTTGGAAAACGTTTACCGCGACGCCGATGACGACATAACCGAGTCGGGGACGGAGGACGACGGCTCCCGAAAAGCGACAGTTTCCGTTTCCTGGCAGGGCAGAAACGGCACCACCACCAAAAATATATCAACGTATCTGACCGACATTTTTTCAAATTAAAATTATGAAAATCAATAAAAAATACCGGATTCTTCCAAGGACGGTCCTTAAAAAATCTCCAAGGGCCGTCCTTGGAAGAGGGGTGACATTGCTGGAGACGGTGATTTACGCGGCCATATTCGTTGTTCTGGTTTTGGCGGTTGTCAATTCTCTTTTGGCCATAGTCAAGTCTTACGGAGCGGTAAGAGTTTCCCGGGCCATAAACATTTCCGCCTCGGCGGCAATGGAAAGAATGGCCAGAGAAATGCGCAAAGCGACCGGCACGGACGCCGCCAGCGTCTTCGGGTTTTCGCCGGGACGGCTGAAGCTCAACACCGCCGGCGCGGGCGGAGCCGCTGTAATTGAATTCTTCAGCGACAACGGAGCGTTGGCTGTAAAAGAAGACAGCGGCGCGACCGAATATCTCACCGCTTCTTCCACGGAGCTGACTTATCTGGAGTTTAACAAAATAACTTCCCCGGCTGGAACGGCGGTGAAGATAAAAATGACCGTCCGGGCCGGGGGTGCTAATATGCAAAGGTCGGAAAATTTTTATAATACTATCACCTTAAGAGGAAGCTACTAATATGAAAATTCCAAATCTTAATTCTGAATTCTTAATTCGTAATTCCAGTTCCGGGCAGGCGGTTTTGGCCACGGTGATATTTTTTACCGTGATTTCGTTGGTCATTACAGGAGGGGCTTACACGCTTGCTTACAAAGAGTCAAAAATATCAAGAGATTTTCTTTCGTCTAAAAAGAGTTATTTCACGGCGGAAGCGGGACTGGAAGACATGTCTTATCGCCTGGTTTCGGGTAAAAATTATGACTCCGACGAGGTGATGTTTTTGGACGGATTTTACGCCACTACTTCGGTTGCCGACACGGGCGGTTATAAAGAGGTGGTTTCTTCGGCGGACGCTTCCAGCGCCGTGCGCCGTGTAAAAGTCAAAATGCAGCCCGGTTCGGGCACGTCTTTCCATTACGGAATCCAGGTGGGCGACGGCGGTCTGGTGATGACCAACAGCTCCCAAGTCGTGGGCAACGTATTTTCCAACGGGCCTGTCACCGGCTCCAATAGTAATATTACCCGGGGCGACGTCATAGCCGCCGGGCCGAACGGCTTGGTGGACGGCATTCATTCCACCAGCTCCGTTTACGCCCACACCATCAGAAATTCCCAGATAGACAAAGACGCTTATTATCAGGTGATTTCCGGCACCACAATAGGCGGAGTGTCTTATCCGGGCAGTCCCGACCAGGCCACGTCTTCTTTGCCAATATCCGACGCCCAAATAGAGGAGTTCAAGGTCGAGGCGGCGGCCGGCGGAACTCACACCTCGCCCTGCCCGTACGTTCTTAGCGGTTCCGTTTCTTTAGGACCCAAGAAAATAAACTGCGACCTTTACGTAGACGGAACGGACGTCCTGACTTTAAACGGCAACGTCTGGGTTTCCGGCAACATTAACGTCAGCAACAACGCCATTGTGAAAATCAATCCGTCTTTGGGGGACAGGACGGTGGTTATGATAGCCGACAAGGAAACGAACAGGAGCTCCAGCGGGCAGGTGTATTTGAGCAACACCGTTCAGTTTTCAGGCTCGGGCGGCGACAAGTCTTATGTCCTGCTTGTTTCCCAAAACAACAGCGCCGAAACGGGCGGCGGGAACGCGGCGATAACCGTGTCTAACAGCGCCTCCGGCAAAGTGCTTCTTTACGCCCCGCACGGGATGATTTATCTGTCCAACAATATCAACGTCAAAGAAGCCTCGGCCTACAAAATACAGCTGGCCAACTCCGCCAGCGTCGTCTACGAAACGGGACTGGCTAATCTTCTGTTCACTTCCGGCCCGTCCGGCGGCTACTCCATAGAAACATGGGAAGAAATAGAATAAGTTTTTAAATTTATTGTATAATCTGAATATGGCCAAAAAAATAATCGTCGCCAACTGGAAGATGAATCCGGCTTCGGCGGAAGAAGCCAAAAAAATTTTCGGCGGAATCAAGAAGGCCGCGGCGAAAGCCAAAGGCGTTGAGGTTGTCGTCTGTCCGCCGTTCGTTTATTTATCGGAACTTGGAAGCTTCGCTTCCAAGTTGGAGCTCGGCGCGCAGGATGTTTTTTACGAGGAAAAAGGAGCTTATACCGGAGAAATATCGCCGGTGATGCTGAAGAAAGACGGCGTTAAGTACGTCATTGTCGGCCATTCGGAGCGGCGCAAAATGGGGGAGACGGACGAGATTATGAACAAGAAAACAAGAGCTGGGCTGGAAGCCGGTCTGAAAATTATTTTTTGCGTCGGAGAAAAGGCGAGAGACGCCGATGGATTGTATTTTGACGAGGTAAGAAAACAGATTGAAAACGGATTAAAGGGCGTAAAAAGCAAATTGCTTGAAGGTTTGGTTATAGCCTACGAGCCGGTCTGGTCCGTAAGCTCCGGCGGCAAACTTACTCCCGACGACCCGGAGTCGGTTTTTAAAATGTCGCTTTTTATCCGGAAAAAATTGCTGTCTTTCGGCGACTCTTTTGCCAGGGGTGTGCCCATTCTTTACGGCGGCTCGGTTGACTCTTCCACGGCCGGAGAATTTATCGGCAAAGGGCGGGTTCAGGGATTGCTTGTCGGGCAGAAAAGTTTGGATCCGGAAGAGTTTGGGAAGATTTTAGAGGTTGCAAGCAATGCTGAAGCTGCAAAATAACAATGACGCTACCGAGCATTAAAAATATTGATTTTAGAGGTAAAAGAGTGCTTTTGCGCGCGGACTTCAACGTGCTTTTTGGGGATGGCCGCATTGAAGATTTGTACCGGATAAAGAAAACCGTGCCGACGATAGAACTGCTCAAAAACGCCGGCGCCAAAACGATAATCTTGAGCCACCTGAGCCCGGGCAAGGGGAAAACCATCAAACCGGTCTGCGAATATCTGAACGAAAAATATTTTAAAAACGAACCGGTAAAGTTTATTGAACATTCGGACATTGCCTCGGTAAAGCAAAAAATCGCCGATATGGAAGACGGCCAAGTTGTGTTGCTGGAAAACTTACGCTTGCACGAAGGGGAGGAAAAAAACGACGACGTTTTCGCCAGAGAACTCGCCTCGCTGGGAGACATTTTCGTCAACGACGCTTTCAGCGTGGCGCACCGCCGGCACGCTTCGGTGGTCGGTCTGCCCAAATATCTGCCGTCTTTTGTCGGCCTGCTTTTTGAAGGGGAATTGAGCGGGTTTGATTCCGCTTTCCACCCTGACCACCCGTTCCTTCTCATTCTGGGAGGCATCAAGGCGGAAACGAAAATCGGCGTGGTGGACAAGTTTTTAAACATCGCCGACAAAATTTTTATCGGCGGAGCGCTGGCCAATAACTTCTTCAAAGCCAAAGGCGAAGACATTGACGGCTCTTCTTATAATGAAAAAGTTTCCGTGGAAAAATATCTGGGGAACGCGAAAATAATTCTGCCCGAGGATGTCAGAAAAAAAGACGGCGTGATTTTGGATGTAGGGCCGAAGTCGGCCGAACGGCTGGAGGGTTTGATAAAAGAAGCCCGCTTCATACTCTGGAACGGGCCGCTGGGCAGCATGGAAGAACCGAGCTTTGAGGAAGGGACGAAAATTATCGCCATGGCAATTGCTAACTCCGGCGCCAGAACGATAGTGGGCGGGGGCGACACTGTTGCAATCTTGAACGAGCTTAAAATTATGGACAAATTTTCTTTCGTTTCCACCGCCGGCGGCGCCATGCTGGAATTCTTGGCGCATGGCACGTTGCCGGGAATAGAAGCGCTATTTAAAAGCGGAATTTAACATCATTTGCTCGGCTCGTCCCGACGTTCGTCGGGGCTGAAATTTGCTCTGCTTCCGCCTCTGGTGGACTGCGCAAGGCGCCGCGCCCGACATGCCCGACGGCAGTCGTGGCGGGCGGGTCGCAAACGATATTAAATTCCACTTTTTATCTTTTTTACCATTTCGGCGGCTTCTTCTTTGTTGGCGTACGGTTTGCCCGGCCAGTGGCGCAAGCCGTCGTCAGAAAATCGGGGGATGATGTGAAAATGGGCATGGGGAACAACTTGGCCGGCGGCAGAATCATTGTTCATGCCTATGTTTATGCCGTCGGCGTTTATTCCTTGTTTTACGGCAACGGCCAGTTTTTTAATAAGCGGAGCGATGGCCGACAAAACTTTATCCGGGATATTATAGAGATTTTCGTAGTGGGTTTTCGGTATCAAAAGCGCGTGTCCCGAATTGATGGGGTTGATGTCCAGGAAAGCCAAAAAATCGGCGTCTTCGTAAATTTTATCCGCTGGAATCTCGCCGTTTATTATTTTGCAAAAAACACAATTATTCATATATCTATTTTATAACACAAAAAGTGTGAATTATTAAGATTATGTCTTTCTTTCTTTGTGATATAATTTACCCCGTGAAATGATTTTTTAATTTTCAATTAAAAAATCAAAATTTGATTATTTTTTTAAATAAATTTAACAAGTTTATAAAACATACCACCTGCTAATAATTAACTATTAACTATCAACTAATCAAATTTTATTTCACAGGGTAAATTTATGAAGCAATGGTTGGTCAAAGACATAGTTCCGGAAGACGCGGCAAGAGAACTGGCAGAGTGGCCGGATCCGTTTCGGAAAATACTTTTTCACAAAGGCGTTAAAACAAAAAAGGAGGCCGAAGAATTTTTAAACCCCGCTTATGACGGCGGGCTACACGATCCGTTTTTGCTGGACGGAATGGATAAGGCCGTAGAGAGAATTTCCCGCGCGATGAAAAATAACGAGAAGATAACCGTTTTCGGCGATTATGACGCCGACGGAATCTGCTCCTGCGTCATATTCCACGACTTTTTCAAAAAAACCGGATTCGAAAACTTCCACGTCCACATTCCGGACAGGTTTCTGGAGGGCTACGGTCTGAACGAGAAAGCGGTTGACGAATTCGCCCGCGCCGGGACTTCCTTGCTCATAACCGTTGATTGCGGTGTAACCAACGGCAAAGAGATAGAAAAGGCAAATGCTTCAGGTATGGACGTGGTGGTAATAGACCACCATCTCGTTCAGGATGGTAAAACTCCTCCGGCTTGCGCCATAATTGATCCGAAAAAAGAAGATGATAATTACCCGTTCAAATTTCTGTGCGGAGCCGGACTGGCGTTTAAAACTGTTTGCGCTCTCGTCGCCCGGGGCGGCTTCAATATAGTGCCCGGCTGGGAAAGATGGCTTCTTGATCTGGTGGCGGTGGCGACCGTGGCGGATATGGTGCCGCTTGTCGGGGAAAACAGGGTGCTTACTCTTTACGGTTTAAGAAAAGTGATGCCGAAAACGCAGAGATCGGGGCTAATCTCTTTTTATAACAGACTGGGCATCAACCCTTCCATTATAAACGAAGAGGATCTGGCCTTTCTAATTTCTCCGCGCATAAACGTGGCCGGCCGGATGGACCACGCCACTTTGGGCTACAATCTTTTGACCACCGACTCAGAAAAGGAAGCCGACTGGATAAGCGGCAGATTGGAGCTTTTGACGGCGGACAGGAAAAATCAGGTGGAAAAAATATCATCAGCGGTAATGAATAAAATCGGACGGGAAGAAAGCCCAAAGATAATAGTAGATGGCAGCGCGGACTGGTATCCGGGCGTTTTGGGAATCGCGGCCAATAAAATTATGGAAAAGTACGGTTGCCCGGTGTTCCTGTGGGGAAGGGGCCGGGCCGATAAGATAAGAGGTTCCTGCCGCAGCAACGGCTCAATCAACTTGGTTGATTTTATGGGAGGGTTGCCTAGAGAATTCTTCAGCGACTTTGGCGGACACGCTTTTTCTGGAGGATTTACCTTAAACGACGGACGGGAAGATGAGTTGGGCGAGCAGATTTTGGACAGGTTTGAGTCTTATCCGCGCGATAACGTAGAAAACGGTTTTATTTTTATAGACGGAGAGATGAAAATTGACGATATGAACTGGCAGTTTTATTCTTTTTTGGAAAAATTGCGTCCGTTCGGGGTGGAAAACGAAAAGCCGGTCTTCGCCTTTTACGATTTGCCGATAAGTGAGGTGAGGAAATTCGGCAACGGCGACGCGCATCTCCAGATTAATTTCAAAAAAAGCGGCGGGGAGAACATTTCGGCGGTGGGATTTTTCAGGGGCGGCGATTTTAGCGGATTGCGAAGCGGGCAGAAAATAAATCTGGCGGCCTCGCTGGAAAGAAACGACTTCCGTGGCAGGAGAGAATTGCGCCTGCGGATAGAGGATATAAAAATGGTTTGAAAATTTAAATTAATGAAAAAAGAAAAAATAATCGTTTACACCGACGGCGGCTCGCGGGGCAACCCCGGCCCGGCGGGAATAGGTGTGGCGATAACCGACGAAAAAGGAAATCTCATCAAGGGGTACTCCAATTTTTTAGGCGTAAAAACCAACAACGAGGCCGAATACGAAGCGGTTGTCTTCGCCCTGCAAAAGCTTAAGGCCTTATTCGGCAAGGAAAAAGTAAAACAGATGGAAATTGAATTCAAAATGGACAGTCAGCTGATCGCCCGCCAGTTAAACGGACAATACCGCATTGAGGAGGAAAAACTTTTTCCGCTTTTTATCAAAATCTGGAATCTTAGAATGGACTTCGGGCCGATAAAATTTACGGAAATTCCCCGCGAGCAAAACAAGGAGGCGGACAGACTGGCCAACGAGGCGATGGATGAGGGAGAAATTCCAAATTCCAAGCGCCAAAACCCAAAATTGTTTTAGTTTATGCCGCGTAAATATTTGACTACTATTATTTCCGGTTTTATATCGGGGATTTTTGTTTCTTCCTTTGTTGATTTCGGCTGGGTGTTGGCGGCACTTTTTATTTTTTTAGGCGGATGTTTTTTCCTGTTTTACGGTTTTAATCGGGTGAAAATTTTTTTGGCCGCCGGACTGATTTTTGTTTCGTGCGGACTCGGGCAATTAAGGTACGGCATCAGCGATTTTGGCGGAGAAAATCCGTTGATGGAATCAAAGATGGGGCAAATATCTGTTTTGGCGGGAATTATAGTTGACGAGCCAGAGGAAAAAGAAAATTATTTGAGGTTTGTTTTTGAGGAGGAAGAAAACAATTCAAAAATCCTGGTCTATGCCCAAAAATATCCCGAATACAAATACGGCGACAAGTTAAAAATCAGCGGTGTCTTAAAAAAACCGGAAGATTACCATCAAGGGGTTTCCTTGATTAGGAAATCAAGGAAACCCCTTGATGGAGCAAACAATTTCTCCTGGCCCGCTTATCTGGCCAAAGACGGAATTTATTACGAGATGTTTTATCCGCAGGTTGAATTTGTTTCTTCTGGAAACGGTTTTTGGGTTAAGGAAAAGTTATTTGATTTGAAGCGGAAATTTTTGACGGCTATATCGGATTCCGTGCCGGAGCCGCACGCCGCTTTCCTGGGCGGCATAACCGTCGGCGCCAGAGAAAGCCTGCCGAAAAACTTGCAGGAAGATTTCAGAACGACCGGCGTGGCGCATATCGTCGCTTTGTCCGGCTACAACATTACCATCGTGGCGGAAGCCGTAATGCTGTTTTTCAGTTTTCTGCCGCGGTATCTGGCGATTGGCGGGGGAGCAACCGGAGTGATTTTGTTTGCGGTAATGACTGGCGCTTCGGCCACCGTTTTGCGCGCTTCCGTTATGGCGTTGCTGGCGTTGGCCGCCCGGTCCACGGGCAGGATTTACGCCGCCTCCTGGGCGCTGTTTCTGGCCGGTTTCTTCATGGTTTTGCAAAATCCCAAAATTTTGAGATTTGATACTTCTTTCCATCTTTCATTTCTGGCCACGCTTGGACTCATTTATCTTTCGCCTTTTGTAAAGGAGAAACTGTTTTTTATCACCGACAAATTCAATCTGCGGGAAATTTTTGCCGCCACCATTTCGGCGCAAATTTTCGTCCTGCCTCTATTGGTTTATAAAACAGGACTGTTTTCCATTGTAAGCTTGCCTGTTAATTTTTTAATCTTGCCGTTTATCCCGATGACGATGTTCTTCGGCTTTGCCACCGGAATTTTAGGAATATTCAGTGGCATATTGGCCGCGCCGCTCGGCTGGATCAGCTACGCTTTGCTTCAATATGAATTGTTTGTCGTGGATATTTTCGCCAAACTGCCGTTTTCAGCGGTAAACATCCAAGGCTTTTCAGAGGCGCTTGTGATTTTAAGTTACACAGCGATAGCCTTTTTATTATGGTTGTTTGATTTCCAGAAGAAGTAGCCCACGGCAAAGGATGTGGCTACGGGCGAAACCCAGTTGGGGATGTGGAAGCCGAAGCTGTCCAAAACCATTATCAACCCCAGAAGCAAGACCGAGTACATCGCCCCGTTTTTGAGATAAATGTATTTTTTAATCCTATCAATATTGCCGATAGTGAGCTGTCGTACCACAAACGCGCCAATACCGTTGCCGATTAAAATTAAAGGCACGGAAAGAGTGAAGGCGAAGGCGCCCAGCACCCCGTCTATGGAGAAAGTGGCGTCTATCACTTCCAAATAAAATATTTTGGCCAGGTCGGAATAGCCGTCGCGCAACATTTCTTTTTCTTTCTGCTCGGCGTTTTGTTTAAAGCCGTGGGTGATGAAGAAAGCGGTGGAGCCGAGCACCGCGCCAAAGGCCATAAACGGGTTTTGCTTGAGGGCAAACCAAACTATGGCGGACAGGACGACGGAAGCGATGGCGAAAAACCAGACTCCTTTTTCGTGGAAAAATTTTTCTCCCCGCAGGCCGTATTTCTTCGGCTCCAGAAACAGCCAGTGCAAAAAAAGCAGAATCATAAACACCCCTCCGCCTATAAGAATTATCGGAGCGGATTTTTCTATGGCTCGCGGCACGCTCGGGTCGTTGCTGAAGGCGGCGGTCAGGGCGCCTATCGGACCGAGCTGCGGGGTGCTTATCCAGACTATCAGCCAGGGCAGAATACCCCTGATGAGAAACACGGCGATAATAAGTCCCCAAAGCAGAAACCATCGGCGGGCTTTCTCCTTCATTGTATGGAGAACTTCCGCGTTGATAATGGCGTTGTCTATGCTGGTTATCGTTTCAAACAAACACAGGCCGCCGATGACCAGAATAATTGATATAATATCCATGACGGAATTATAAGGCAGGGCTAATGTCCTCTCAATATTGACAAGAGATGTCCAAAATTAATAAAAACCTCCGATATTATTTTCTCGGTCTGCTGTTTTTGGCGGCTGTTTTTGTCTGGTACGCCGTTTTTAAGGAGACTAGAAAAGATTTATTGGTCGCTTTTCTTGACGTGGGGCAGGGCGACGCTGTTTTTATTCAAACACTTGATGGAAAACAAATTATGGTGGACGGCGGGCCACCTAATAAAACGGTTTTAAGACAGCTTTCCAGAATAATGCCGTTTTACGACCGTACGATTGACGCCGTTATTCTTACCCATCCGCACCTGGACCATTACGGTGGCCTTATAAACGTTTTGAGAAAATATAAAGTCGGATTGATTCTGGATTCCGGTTCGGAAAATGATGAATCGTCCGGGTTCGCCGATTACCAAAAAGCGGTTGAAGCGGAGAAGTCTTTTTATGCCCAGGCGAAAAGAGGGATGAAAATAAATCTCGGCGGCGGCGCTTATCTGGACATTCTCCTGCCCGTAATAAACGATAAAAATATTCCTCCCCATGACGCAATGGTCGTTTCAAAATTGGTTTACAAAAATAATTCTTTTTTACTGACGGGCGATATGGAAGACAACCTGGAAAATTATCTGCTGGCGCCGGGCGCGCGAAATTTAAAAAGCAACGTTCTGAAAGTTGGTCATCATGGTTCGCGCACCTCCACTTCGGAAATGTTTTTGGGAAGCGTCAGCCCGGATTTCGCCGTTATTTCCGCCGGCGCGGAAAATAAATACGGTCATCCGCATAAGGAGATTATGGAAAGGCTGGAAAAGTTTGAGACGCCGGTTTTGCGGACGGACGAAGAGGGAACGATAAAAATTTTTAGCGACGGAGAGAGAATTTCTATTGCCGACTGAAGAAAAAGGGATTAAAATATTTGCTATGCGTAACCCAAAACAGGAGAAGACAGTTTTTATCATCAAGCCGGACGGAGTCAAAAGAGGGCTGGTCGGGGAAATCATCTCCCGTTTTGAAAAACGAGGCCTTAAGATAATCGCCCTTAATATGATATGGGCGGCAAGGGAAGAAGTGGACAAACATTACCCCAAAGACGAAGCGTGGATAAAAAGGCTGGGAGAAAAATCGTTGGCCAACTACAAACAATATGGCGTTGACCCGAAAGAAAAACTGGGCACCGACGAGCCGGAAAAAATCGGCAAAATGATACGGGAGTGGGTGCTGGACTTTATGACCAGCGGACCGATGGTTAAGGGGGTCGTGGAGGGAGTGCACGCCGTGGATATGGTGAGAAAAATTTGCGGCAACAGTTTGCCTAATGTCGCGGACATGGGGACTATAAGGGGAGATTTTTCCGTGGATTCGCCGGTTCAGGCCAATCTCAACAAACGTTCGTTGCGCAACATCATCCACGCTTCGGAGACGCCGGAGGAAGCGGCCAACGAGATTGCCCTCTGGTTTTCTAAAAAAGAAATTCACGATTATAAAAGAGCGGAGGAGGATATTATGTTTTAAGTTAATTTTTAATTGGTATAATTTAATTTATGAAGATAGCCATCAACGGGTTTGGGCGAATAGGCAGGATTCTTTATCGGCAGGCTTCGGCGAATAAAAATTTTGACATCGTGGCCGTAAACGACTTGGCGGACAGGGAAAATTTAACTTATTTGCTTGAGCATGACTCGGTTTACGGAAAATTTGAATTGCCGGAATATTTCAGCCGGATAAAATTTTTTCAGGAAAAAGATACTTCTAAGCTGCCGTGGGGCAAGTTGGACGTTGACGTTGTCGTGGAGTCCACCGGATTTTTTGATTCTTACGAGAAGTCGGAGCCGCACCTTAACGTCGGAGCGAAAAGGGTTGTCATCACCGCGCCGGTCAAAGACGATAAAACCCTTACCTTTACTCCGGAGGTTTGCTCTAAAGACATAGCCAAGTTTAAAATAACTTCCAACGCTTCCTGCACCACCAACGCCGTCACTCCTGTTTTGGCGATTCTGGACGAAGAGCTGGGCATCAAAAGCGCGCTGCTCAACACCGTCCACGCCTACACTGCCACACAGGGGATAGTGGACAGACCGGATGCTAGAGACTGGAGGCGGGGCAGGGCGGGAGCTCTCAATATTTCTCCATCCAGCACCGGAGCCGCCGTCGCCGCCGCCAAAGCCTTGCCGGAAATGGAAGGCAGGTTTGACGGGGTGGCGGTGAGGGTGCCCGTTCCTTCCGGCTCTCTGGCGGACATTACTTTTATAAGCGGACGGGAAACTTCGGCCGAAGAAGTCAACAAAATACTGGCGGAGAAATCATTGCTGCCGCGCTGGAACGGAATAATCAAAGTTTCCAACGAGCAAATTGTTTCTTCCGATATTGTCGGAGAGCCTTACGGCTCCATCGTGGACGCGGCTTTTACCCGCGTGGCAAGCGGCAATCTGGTCAAAGTTCTTTCCTGGTACGACAATGAATACGGCTACGCCGCCATGCTGGTTAAACACCTGGAAACGCTTAAAAAATACCTCTAAAAACACGCGGTAAATCCCATTACAAGTTCAACTATTCATCTTTGGTTATTTTAAAGTTTTACGCGAAGCCGCCTTCGGCTTCGTCGGTGGTTAATTGTCAAAAAACTGCAAACTTGTAACGGAGTAAACCCCCACACCTGTTTTCGTGTTATTTTTGCAAAGCCGAAGTTTCTTTGAAAAAACGCTTCACAGCGCTAAAACAGGTGTGGGGGTAAACTTATTCACAGCTTGCAAAAACCAAAACCGGTTTTTGTTGTATAATATTGCCATAGTGATTTAACGATGGTGTCAGTCGCTTAGGCGCCATCATTTATAAGCATAAGTTTATTTAATTTAAAATATTATGTGGAGTGATGTTTTAGTGCAATCTTTCCAGGAACTTTGGGACGGCGTGGTGTTGTTCGCGCCCCAGCTTCTGATGGCTATAATAGTTTTCATCGTCGGTCTTATCGTGGCTTCCGTGGTCGGCAAATTCGTTGCCCGCGCCATCAGCACCTTAAGGGTGGACAAAGCGCTTCAATCCGTCGGGGTTGACGACCTTCTGCACAAGGGAGGTTTTACTTTGGACTCGGGACATTTCATCGGAGGTTTGGTCAAATGGTTTCTGATAGTTGTTTTCCTTATCGCTTCTTTGGATATCATCGGGCTCAGCGACGTAAACGATTTCCTCAAGAACGTCGTTTTGGACTACTTGCCCAATGTCATCGTGGCGGCCTTGATTCTGGTGGCGGCGGCTTTTATCGCCCAAGCCATGCACAGACTTGTCGTCGGTTCGGCTAAAGCGGCCGGTTCTCCTTCCACCCACTTGCTCGGGGGGATAACCAAATGGTCCATCTGGGCATTCGCCATACTGGCCGCTCTTTATCAGCTTGGAATTGCCGGGGCTTTCGCCCAGACTCTCTTTACCGGCTTTGTGGCGATGGTCGCCATAGCCGGAGGTTTGGCTTTCGGTTTGGGAGGCAGAGACGCCGCGGCCAAATACATTGAGAAGTTGAAAAAGGACGTAAACGGAGAACACTAAGCTGTCTTGTTTTGTTGGGGTTCACCCCGTGAAATGCCCTGTGGAATTTTATGAATTTCGTGGGGCATTTTTTATTGGGGGCTTGCCCCGTTACAAGTTTCTTTTTTGTCGTAAGTTTTCCTCAAACAAAGCCGAAGGCGATTTCGCAGAAAAACTAGAACAACCAACGCGTTAAATTGAACTTGTAATGGTGTGTTGACTCTTTTAAACGGAGGGTATATACTAACGCGCGTAGATGATATGCAATAAAAATATCTCATCAAAAAGAAAGCGGACCTAGTCGTTCTGATATATCATGTTGCTGTCCCGCTTTCAGCGGGATATTTTTTCAGAAAGGAATGCAAATTGAAAACAGAATACGATAAGATTTGTCCCGTTATTAAGAATCGACGGGACAGCCCTAAAACCGAGGGGTCTTGGTTTTAGGGTATAGCAGGTAAAAAAATAAGTCCTGTTAAATGGGGGCGAGTCGCTCCCGTTTTGTGGAATTTAACAGGATTGAACTTTATAGGTTTCCTAATAGGAACCAAGGGCGTATGGTGGATGCCTTGACTCAAAGAGGCGATGAAGGACGCGGCTAAGCTGCGATAAGCTTCGGGGAGGCGCTAAGCGGCCTTTGAACCGGAGATGTCCGAATGGGGACAAACCCGTTCCGCTAAAAGCGGAATATCCCGAGAGCAATCGAGGGAAGCGAACCCTGGGAAGTGAAACATCTCAGTACCAGGTGGAAAAGAGAACAACGCCGACGTTATAGTCGGCGTCCCGACCTTGCGTCGGGATGTTATTCCCTAAGTAGCGGCGAGCGAAAAGGGAAGAGCCCAAACTGACGTGCTTCGCACGCAGTTCATAAAGTCCATAAAGTTGAAAGTTTATAAGGTGAATTGAATTTACTTTATAAACTTTAAAAACTTTTGACTTTTGACTTGCGCGCGGAGCGTGTTGGGGTTGTAAGACGGCAATTAAAGAAAGCCTAAAAATAGTTTTGTTAGTTGAATCCGCTGGAACGCGGAGCCAAAGAAGGTAATAGCCTTGTAAACGAAAATAAAACTATGCTTTCAATGCTGTTCTTGAGTACTTCGGGACACGAATGGCCCGGAGGAATCCGCCGGAACTAACCGGCAAGGCTAAATACTCTTTGAGATCGATAGTGAACAAGTACCGCGAGGGAAAGGTGAAAAGCAGCCCGGTGAGGGCGATGAAATAGAACCTGAAACCATATGTCTACAAGGAATCGGAGCGTGCGCAGCACGCGGATATTTAAATATTTAAATGTTTAAATTTCGCGCGCTGCGCGCGCGACGGTGTGCCTATTGAAGAATGAGCCAACGAGTTAATTTGTGCTGCTTGCTTAAGCCGTTATAAGCGGCGAAGGCG
The DNA here is from genome assembly GCA_013360865.1 of Candidatus Paceibacter sp. Lineage (NCBI taxonomy): Bacteria > Bacillati > Minisyncoccota > Minisyncoccia > Minisyncoccales > Candidatus Paceibacteraceae > Candidatus Paceibacter > Candidatus Paceibacter sp. Next base: position 62,228 of record JABWAS010000002.1, on the reverse strand, counting down.
CAGCGAAAGCGAGTCTTAAAAGGGCGTTCGTAGTACAAATTAGACCCGAAGCCAGGTGATCTTACCACGGACAGGGTGAATTCCGGCGAAAGCCGGGAGGAGGCCCGAACCCATTAGCCGTGCAAAACTATGGGATGATCTGTGGTATGGAGTGAAAAGCTCATCGAACTTGGTAATAGCTGGTTCTCTCCGAAATAGCTTTAGGGCTAGCGTCCGTTTTACCTTCCGGGGGTAGAGCACTGGATGATTCGCACAGGGAGAAATCTCGGCAAATCAATCAAACTCCGAATACCGGAAGTCATTGACGGGCAGTCAGACCGTGGGGGCTAAGCTTCACTGGTCAAAAGGGGAACAGCCCGAATCTCAATCTAAGGTCCCTAAATTTTCGCTAAGTGCGCTTAAGGAAGTGGAATTTCTCTGACAGCGAGGAGGTTGGCTTAGAAGCAGCCATCCTTTAAAGAGTGCGTAACAGCTCACTCGTCAAGAGGTTCCGCGCCGCAAATAATCGGGGCTAAGCGAAATACCGAAGGTGAGGGAGCAAGCTTTGCTTGCTCGGTAGGAGAGTATTCGCATCCGCAGTGAAGTACACGCCGCGAGGCGGTATGGAGCGTTGCGAAGTAAGAATGTTGGCACAAGTAACCACAATTCCGGTGAAATACCGGAACGCCGCAAACCTAAGGTTTCCTTGACAACGTTAATCGATCAAGGGTTAGTCGGGCCTAAGCCGATGGCGAAAGCCGCAGGCGATGGACACACGGTTAATATTCCGTGACTTCCGCGCGTTGTGATGGGAGGACGGAGTCTAGTATGTTTTGCGCATTATTGGATTTGCGTTCGGGTCGTGAGGGGGGCTTCCAGGAAAATCCGGAAGCGGGCCGCAAGGTAATCTCCAAGCGAAGCGAAGACTTACGGGTTCGCCCGTGGGGATAAAACGGAGCAGGCTTCCAAGAAAAATCTCTAAACTTAAACGCGTGGGAACCGTACCGAAAACCGACACAGGTGGGTGAGTCGAGTAGACTAAGGCGAACGAGTGAGAGTTTCCCAAGGAACTAGGCAAAAAAGCAGCCGTAACTTCGGGATAAGGCTTCCCGATACTACAACTTTACGCGCGATATTTATTTTGAAATAGCCAAATTTTGAAAAAAAGTTTGTCTTTCATGTATCTATCGTTTGTAGAGCTGTAGTATCGGGCGCAGCGAAAGTTTCTCTGGCGACTGTTTACCTAAAACACAGCTCCCTGCGAACTCGCAAGAGGATGTATAGGGGGCGACGCTTGACCAATGCGAGAAGGTCAAAATGCGCTGGTCGCATCAGCAATGGTGCGGCTGCCGTGCATTAAGCCCTCGTGAATGTCGGCCGTAACTATAACGGTCCTAAGGTAGCGAAATTCCTTGTCAGGTAATTGAATTGCCTGTTCCGATAGCGATATCGGAAAAAAATCGGCTAATAACGGTGAAGTCCTCGTTGGAGTTCTAATATCAAGGTTAGAACGATGAAGGCAGGATAATACCGTGGGAACCCAATCCAAAAGATTGGAGGCATTCCGCCATCCGCCAACTAGCGGAGCGGAGTGGTCCCGTAACGACTGGAGTCACTGCTGGATAGTGGTGACAAAGATAGCTATGCGAAGTATAATGAAATTGTGAAAAAGCAACGCTATAATACGCCGACGCTGAATAGAGAGAAGCGATATTAAAATCTATTCAGATGAAGATATAGTCTATGCCCTTATGAAAATAGGGGGTAAAACATGAAGTTCTGACGCGCACGAATAGCGTAACGACCGGAGAACTGTCTCGGGAAATTGCTCGGTGAAAATACAATACCGGTGAAGATGCCGGTTACCTGCAGCTAGACGAAAAGACCCCGGAAGCTTTACTGCAACTTGGTATTGGCTTTAGGTTTTTGATGCGTAGCATAGGTGGGAGGCTTTGAAGTGCCGCTTTTGGGCGGCATGGAGCCGCCAGTGAAATACCACTCTTTAAAAACTTAAAATCTAACCTTCGCGGCAAAAACGCGAGGAGACAGTTCCTGGTGGGCAGTTTGTTTGGGGCGAATCCCTCCTAAAAGGTAACGGAGGGGTCTACTAAGGTCGGCTAGGCGCGGATGGAAACCGCGCTGGTAGCGTAATGGCAAAAGCCGGCTTAACTGCGAGACGGACAGGTCGAGCAGATGCGAAAGCAGAGCATAGTGAACCGCTGGTCCGCATTAGACGCGGCCAAAGATTAACGGATAAAAGCTACTCCGGGGATAACAGGCTGGTAGTGCCCAAGAGTTCATATCGACGGCACTGTTCGGCACCTCGATGTCGGCTCAACCTATCCTGGGGCTGGAGAAGGTCCCAAGGGTTTGGCTGTTCGCCAATTAAAAGGTTACGTGAGCTGGGTTCAAACCGTCGTGAGACAGGTTGGTCTCCTATCTGCTGCAGGCGTTAGATTCTTGAGGGGATCCGCTCTCTGTACGAGAGGATCAGAGTGGACCGACCTCTGGTGTGCCAGCTGTTCCGCCAGGAGCACCGCTGGGTAGCTATGTCGGGAAGGGATAATCGCTGAAAGCATCTAAGCGAGAAACCCACCCCAAGATTAGGAATCATAGACAGGTTGAAGATTACGACCTTGATAGGCTTTAGGTGTAAACACAGCAATGTGTTCAGCCGAGAAGTACTAATTGTCTTTTCCTATTAGGAAACCTGTAAAGTTCACCCTGTGAAATGATTTTTAAATCGGAATTTAAAAATCAAATTTTGTTTCCAAAAACAAAATTTATTTCACGGGGTAAATTATAATGCCGCTTAATCTTATCGTATGGATTGATTTTTGCGTCCTGGTGACTTAACGCGATGGAACTACCTGTTCTTCCCAAATACAGCGAAGCTGATTACGGGACAGGCATTCCGACTTGCCCCGCACTAAAATAGGGCTATTATTAAATTTTGAATCTTCTGATTCGGTGGCTTGGCGCCACGGAACCACCCGTTCCCATTCCGAACACGGAAGTGAAACGTGGTAGCGGCGATGATACTCTTTTGGGGGAAAGTAGCTAGCCGCCGGTTCAGAGGATTTAATTTTTAGTGCGGGGACACAGAAGTAAAACGTCGTAGTGCCGATGATACTTCGTAGAGGGAAAGTAGGTAGTCGCCAGGACAAAGAAATCAATCTTTTTTATTTGGCGCGGAGCTGATATAATTAAGCCGTGCCGCTTCCTTGGACCGCTAAAAAACAAATAACCTTTTTATTGTTTTTCATGATTGCCGCGATAAGCGCCGGCATTTTTGTCTTTTTAAGAGTCACCGCTCCCACATGCTTTGACGGCCGGCAAAACCAGAAAGAACAAGGCGTGGATTGCGGCGGACCGTGCGCCAAAGAGTGCCTGGGGGAAATAAAAGACCTGGTTGTCTTATGGAGCCGGCCGGTTAAAATCGCCGACGGCAAATACGACGTCGTGGCTTTGGCGGAAAACAGAAATTTGAAACTGCGCTCCGGCAAGGTCGGTTACGTTTTTAAACTTTATGACGAGAGAAACATATTGATAGCCTCCAGAGAAGGAAGCACTTTCGCAAACCCCGGGCAAAAATTCGCCTTGTTTGAAGAGGCTGTTTCCACGGGCGCGCGCGTTCCGGCGCGGGCGTATCTGGAGTTCGGCAAAAATATAAAGTGGGAGCTTGCCAAAAGCGAGCCGCCCAGCCTGGTCGTGACCGGCAAAAATTACGACGATTCGCGCGGTCCGGCCGTCTCGGCCATAATCGCCAACAAATCTCTCCAGGACGCCCTTAACGTCCGGGCGGTCGCCGTAATTTATGATTTTGACGGCAACGCCGTCGCCGGCAGCGCCACGGTTTTGGAACGGCTAAAAGGCGGAGCTTCCGAAGAAGTCTTTTTCACCTGGCCGGAAATTTTGGAGGGCGAGCGCGATTCGGAAGAGATTTTCGTCAGAGCCGAAAGCGCCTCCGATTTCTAGTAATATTATGAAGGCTCTCACCCGTTATATTGGCATTGACTGGACGCTTTTTCTGGCGGCGGTACCGTTGCTGGCGGCCGGACTGATAAGCATGAGGTCTTTGGGCGCGGGAAGCGACTACTTCTTTGACCGGCAAATTTTATGGATCGGCATAAGCTGGGTCGTTTTCTTCGTCTTCAGTTCCGTGGACTGGAGATTTTTCCGGAAGACAGGAGTGATAATGTCGTTCTTTCTGGCGATAAACTTTCTTCTGGCGGCACTTCTTCTTTGGGGAAAGGTGACAAAAGGAGCGGCCAGCTGGTTTGATCTGGGTTTTTTTTCGCTGGAGCCCTCCGACCCGCTCAAAATAATAATCATTCTTATTCTGGCCAAATATTTTTCCCGCCGTCACACGGAGATAGCCAACATCAGGCACATAATCCTGTCGGGAATTTACGCGGCCATTCCGGCGGGACTGGTTTTTCTTCAGCCCGACTTCGGTTCGGCGGCCATAATATTTTTGATATGGTTGGGCATGATAACGGTTTCCGGTGTAAGCAAAAAACACTTGCTGGCGATATTCATGCTTGCCGCGGTTTTCTTAAGCGTTTCCTGGTTTTTTGTCCTGAAGCCGCACCAGAAAAATCGCATCATAACTTTTATTGATCCGGCCAGAGACGCCCGGGGCGCCGGCTACAACGCCATCCAATCCATGATCGCCGTCGGCTCGGGGCGGGTGTTCGGCAAAGGAATAGGTTTCGGCAGTCAGAGCCGGCTGGAGTTTTTGCCCGAGCATCAGACAGATTTTATCTTTGCCGCTTTCGCCGAGGAGTGGGGGTTTGCCGGAACATTGCTGATATTTTTGTTTTATGGAATAGTTGTCTGGAGGGTGCTTAAAAACGCGGCCATCGGAGCCACCAATTTTGAAACTCTTTTTGGCATTGGCGTGGCTGTGCTCCTGTGCGCCCACTTTTTCGTCAACGTTGGGATGAACATCGGCCTGCTGCCCGTAACCGGCACCACCTTGCCGTTTATGAGTTATGGCGGTTCGCACATGCTTACCATTTACGCCGCCCTGGGAATGCTGATGGGCATGAGAAGATACTCCCGTCACACTCATCCCGAGGAAGCGGAAACGGAATTTCTGGGACCGAAGTAAAACAAACTCAAATGTCAAAGCGAAAAGTTCAAAACCTCAAATCAAAAACTAAAAAAACTAATGAAATAGTTATTTTTGATGCCGTAAGAGATAATGATGGAAAAGACGTAAAAATAAAAAAGTTTTTAATAATTTTAGAAAAAATAAATGGACATAGTTAAGTTAGAAAAATTTTTGAATAGAAACGGTCACAAACCTTACCGCTTAAAGCAGATCAAGAAAGCGGTTTTTTGCGATTTGATAGAAAGCTGGGAGGAGGCGACGACCTTATCTAAGGAATTGCGGGAGGAAATGGAGAAAAATTTTCCGTTGTTGAACCTGAAGCCGGTTAAAACCGCAAAATCAAAAGACGGCCGGACCATCAAAACAGTTTTCAAAATAAACGGAAATTTTACCATTGAAACTGTTTTGATGAGGCACCTAAAGGACAGAAATACGGTCTGCGTTTCTTCGCAAGCCGGCTGCGCCATGGGTTGCGGCTTCTGCGCCACCGGCAAAGGCGGATTTAAAAGAAATTTGGATAGCGCGGAGATAGTGGATCAGGTTTTGTATTTCGCGCGATATTTGAAACGTAAATGGCAAGGTTCAACCTTGACATCGAATGGCAAGGTTGAACCTTGCCATTCAGAAGGCGTGGTCAACAACATCGTTTTTATGGGCATGGGCGAGCCGTTTTTGAATTACGAGAGCGTTATGGAGGCGCTAAAAATTTTAAACGACAAAGATGGATTAAACATCGGCGCCAGGCATATTTCCGTTTCCACCTGCGGCGTTACTCCGGGAATAAAAAGATTCGCCGATGAAAATTTCCAGGTCAATCTGGCTGTTTCTCTGCACTCTCCGGACAACGACATGAGGTCAGTTTTGATGCCAATAAACAAAATTTATCCCTTAAAGGAAGTAATGGAAGCGGTAGATGAATACATAGAAAAAACAAACCGCAAAGTTATGTTTGAGTATCTGATGATTGAGGGCATAAACGATACGGATAAAGACGCAGAAAAGCTGGCCAAACTGATGAAGGGGTCGCTCTATCATTTAAACCTCATAAAATACCACGACCACGCCCGCAACGTCCCGACAAACATCGAGACTAGCGAGGCGGGCAGGTTGCAGTATAGCCCATCTTCTGAAACAAAAAGAAATCAATTTTTTGACCGGTTGAAAAAGCTGGGCGTTTCTGTTACGTTCCGCGCCAGTTTGGGCGAAGACATCTTGGCCGCCTGCGGACAATTGGCGGGGAAATGATAAAATAAACTCATGTCAAAAAACAGCAGCAGCAACACAAAGAGAAACGAAGGGATGGAATATGAAGGCCGTTGGGCGCCCGACGACAAGTTAACGGGAGAAGAGAAAAAAAGGCACGAGGCGGAGTTGATAAGGCTAGCCTCCAATTTTACCTTCAGTCGGATAGAAAATTACGAAGACCTTAACGCTGCCACGGAGAAAGAAGGGGATGAAAAATTTAAAGAAAAAACAAGAGAATTTTGGAAAGAGCTTGTTACTCACGGGCTGATAATGAACGGCAAAGACAAACAGCCGACAATTAGCAACTTTAGCGATTTGGATGGGGACGCCAGTGTCGGACTTATTAAACTTGCCGGAGTAGACGCGTCAAAAGTTGATTATGTTCATCAGGGAGGATCCGCGGAAGGGAGAGTGGTTATAGACACCGGCAACGAGTGGGGTTTGGTAGTCAAAGACGGCGGCAGAACAATGCTCATAGACCACCACGGGCCGGACGCCAAGAGCGGCACTTCCGCGTCGGAGCTCACTTACAAAATCCTTACCGGGCTTGGCTTGCTCAAGAAAGAGAAATATTTGGACGAGATGGTAAAATTCGTCACCAATACAGACAACGCCGGTTATGTCGGATCTTTGAATAAAAATTTTTTTGAAAACGAATTTCCCAACACATTGGCCGGCTTGAGGAGACATATAACATTTGACAATTTGCGTGAATTTTTTAAACCAAAGACCGGAAAAAATAAAGCGGGCAAGGCTGTCACTTATTTTAAAGACCCTTGGCGGGCGTTATCCGAGGAGGAATTAAAAGAGCTGGGCAATGATAAATACAGCGGCAAAACAATTTCTGAAATAAGCAAACAGCAAAAGAAAAACGCGGAGTTTTCCGTTAAAAGGCTGGATTGGCTGGATAAAAACGGCTTTGCTTTAGATTCCGGCCGATATGGGAAAATTATCGTAGACATCGGCGGCAAGGTCGGCTTCGGTTTTGAAGCGGCGGCGGCTTGCGGCTATGACACTTACATAAGGTGGATTCCGGAAAAGAATATGTTCGGCATATATTCAACCAAGGAAATAACTGATGAGTTCTCCCAAGGGATACCCGTTCGCGGGAAAATGTGGATAAGTGAACTGGCCGCGGGTGAAAATTTACCCGACGAATTATTGACGGAGATATTGGACAAAATGACCGACGGCAAGTTTAAGCCGTCCGGTGGATTGATGGACTTTATGGGAAGCGGTAATATAATAGATGATATGAAAGGGGGAGCGGAAAAAATAGATAAACTATACAATCCTGAAAAAGAGTTAAAAAACGATTTTGAAACTCCGGGCGAAGCTTTGGAGCGCAAGGAAGCCAAAGAGTTTATGGACAGGACGAGGGAGGAGATGAAGTTTTCCGACTCGTCCAAAGATTACGTTAATCTGTTCGCCAAACAGCAATCCGAAGAAATTAATCTCAACTTCGCCAAGAAATATTTTGAGTCCAACAAAGACCAACTTACGCAACAGGGCGTGGACGTGAATATGTCCGACTCCCGCAAGCTGGCTTATTTTATAAAAGAAGGTTTGGGCGATGAAATAAAAAATAAAACTTGCTCCTGGTGCGAAGAGGAAGACTACGAGAAATTTTTGAAAAAAGAAGAGCTTTATAATATCAGGGCGGAAATGGAAAAGGGTGAAATGCGGCTGGAAAGTCCTGTTGTTATGCTCCATTTTCTTGAAGACAGAAGACAAGAACTTTTTAATACCTTAAACAAAAAAGACTCTAGCGGCAACTTTGTTTTGAAGGGAGCGGAGAGAGGCATTAAAGAGCAAGAATTCAATAATCTTACAAAAACACAAGAAGAATTAGCAATTAAGACTTCAGGAAGAAATTTGGGCGAAGAATCTGCAAAACAGGTTGATAAGAAAATTATCTCTAAAGAAAAGTACACTCAGCTTAATTTAAATTATCAGGAGAAAAAATTAAGCCATCGTGATTTTCTTAAAAAAGAAATATGGGGCGGAGAATGGGATAAAATTACCGAAGAAGACAAGGTTAAGAAATACGGTGGCGACTCCGACAAATTTTTCCAGGAGAAGATGAGAGAGCAACTTGGTTCTATTGATTCTATTGGAGGAAAAAAGTTGAAAGTGAAAGAGGATGATGTTTTGATCTTGCTGAAAAACGGATATGATTTTAAGAAATTCTCATTGGCGGGAATTTTGGGCGGCAAAATAAACACCGGCAAGGAAGTTTTTTCCAAAAAAGATATTGCCGGTTTTCTTGGAAATCAATACGCGGATTTTTATAAAAATTTAAGAGAAAGAGCCATAAAAGAATTAGGCGAAGAGTGGCAATCGGAAAGAGGTAAAGAAATAAATCTTGAAACTTATAAAACAATTTCTAAAATATCTGACACGATAAAAAACGCCGAAGGCGGAATCACTGGCTATCTTCGCCGGTTGAAAGCGGAAAGAGTCAATGAAATTTTGCTCAAGAGCGTCAAAACAGAGCAAGGAAATAAGGAAAAAATCGGCAAAATTGAAGAATTTTTGGGCGGCAAAACCGAAGCGGAAGATTTCCTGAAAAATATTTCCGAAAGAAAAGGTATTAAAAATCTGGGTGATGAGCTTGACGACGAAACACTGGAAAGCATTAAAGAATTTATGGAAGGATTCGGTTTAGAAACCAATTTCCTTGACGAGGCTTACGAAAATAGCGCCAAAGGCGACGCCTGGAGCCTTGGGATAATGAACAACCTGAACACTGGCTATAAAAACAGCGTCAACAAGAGAAAGGGTTTTATAAACTGGATGGTCGGATTGGTAGCCACGTTGCTTAATCCGCCGGAAAAACCGAAGCCTCAACAGCAGCCGGGCTGGAAGACAAGAGGCAAGGGGAAACCGCCCTACAATAAACAGGCTGCGGGGGCGCAGACTCAGCCGGGCCAGCCAAAAACGCCTTAATTTAAAATAAAGCCATGGCAAACGACATCTTAAAAAACAATAGCCTGCAAAGCCTTATCAAATCCCTAAACATAGATAAAAATCAGGAGGTTTTGCTTTTGGAAAAAGTTCCTCAAATGGATTTGAAGGAAAGAATAGATTTATTTAAAGATTTGACGGAGATTTATCTTTTGAATCTGGAAGAGAAAGAATCTTTAGAAAACTTAAGGAGGTTTATAAAAAATTAAATCTTATTTTTTATATTTTGTTGGGCGTTTTGGGAGTCGTCGTAATCTGGTTTATCGCTTCTTACAACGGGTTTGTCCGGCTCGTTAACCGCGTTAAGGAGGCGTGGGCGGATATTGACGTGCAATTAAAGAGGCGCTACGACCTTATCCCTAATCTGGTGGAAACAGTGAAGGGTTACGCCGTTCACGAAAGGGAAGCGTTTGAGAAAGTGACGCAGGCTCGCGCCAGGGCGCTGGGCGCGCAAACGGTGAAAGAAAAAGAAGACGCGGACAACATGGTCAGCTCGGCTTTAAAATCCATTTTTGCCATCGCCGAGGCTTATCCGCAACTGCGGGCGGTGGAAAGTTTTACCAAGCTGCAGGACGAACTTTCCGACACGGAAAACAAAATCCAGGCGGCCAGGCGTTTTTACAACACCAACGTCCGCGACCTTAATACCAAAATAGACGTTTTCCCCAGTAATATCGTCGCCAAAATGTTTAATTTCCAAAAACAGGAATTTTTTGAATTGGAGGAGGAGGCGGCCAAAGAACCGGTCAAGGTAAAGTTTTAAACCGGTATGCAAAATTCTATGAATAATAAAAAAGGATTTATAAAATTTTTCTTAATTATAATTGTTGTAATTATTTCGGGGTATTTCTTATTAGCCAAAACAAATTTTATCAACAATCTCACTAATTTCACTGAAAAGGATTATTACGAATACATTAATAAGGCGGCAAAAGACCAAAATCCGGGAATTTGTTATAAAATTCCTATCGAAAAGTTTAAAGAGGAATGCTTAAGTGAAGTTGCACCAGAAATTACTGATCCAAAAAAATGCGAGGAGTTTAAAGATGAAGACAATAAGAGTTCTTGTTATATAAATGTTGCTAGATTCCATAAAGATATTACATTCTGCGATAGAGTTACAGAAGAAAGAAGAGATTCTTGTTTTAGCGTTGTAGCCGTAGTTACTAATGATGAAAAACTATGCAAGGACACTACTTGTATTTTAACGATTGCTAAAAGCAAAAAAGACCCAAATCTTTGCCGTAAAATTCCTGAAATGGATCTCTACGATTATTCTAGTGGAAATCCTGCCTATTCTGTAGAAAGTTGCTTAATGCGATATGCTGTAGGTTTAGATGATGAAAAAATATGTTTGGCTTTAAAAAGTCAGGATGACAAAAATTCTTGTTTTAGGGATGTAGCAATCAATTCCGGAGATATAAATTTATGCAAGAACATCAAAAATGTCTCTGGTACTCCAAAGGTAATTGAATGCAAAATAATTAATGGAAGTAAAATTTGTGAAGAAAAAGAAACTTTTTTTAGCGCTACGGATGGTTTTAAGATAATAAATTGTTATTCCTTGATTGCAAATAATGATCCCAATGAATGTAAAAAAGTAAGGAATGATTCAGTAAAATTAATGAATGCTTGTTATTATGAAATTTCTAGAAACAATAAAGATCCAAATATTTGTCAAAAAATAGAAATTCCTAATGATAACAATGTAACATGTGAAGATTACTTGAATTACATAGATTTAGTTTCGACTATGCAGAGGTGAAATTACAAATGTTAAACAATTTTTATGCAAATCAAAGATAAAGAACTGCATCGGATAACCACTACGGCGATTATTTATAACAAAGATGGCAAATATCTGATCACCCGTCGGAGTTTGAGCAAAAAAGCTTTTCCGGGTAAATGGACGGTGCCGGGCGGCGGATTGGAAACCGATGATTACACGAACACCCCGCCCACTCACAAGGGCGACCAGTGGTACAACGCGGTGGAAAACGCGCTAAGGAGAGAAATAAAAGAAGAGGTTAATCTGGAAATCGGCAAACCGCAATATCTTCTGGACTTGACTTTCATCCGGCCGGACGGCATTCCGGTTTTGGTGTTGAGTTATTACTGTCCGTTAGTTTCCGGTGAAGTGAAGCTGGACGAAGACAGCGTGGATTTTAAATGGGTGACCGCCAAAGAGGCGGAAAAATACGACCTCATAGACGGCATTTTGGAAGAAATAAAAATGGTGGAGGAAATTTTGAAGAAATAGTTCTAGTTGTTCTATCGCTACGCTTGTTGTAAATGTTCTAGTTGAGCATTATATGCAGAAAAAAGTTGAATATGGATTCTATAAATTGGATGTTTGGAAATTGGGAATGAGTATTGTCAAAGAAATATACTCAATAACTAAAAATTTTCCAAATGATGAAAAATTTTGCCTGGTTTCTCAAATTAGGAGAGCCGCAATTTCAGTTCCTCTTAATATTGCTGAAGGAAGCGCCAAAAGGACCAGTAAAGATTTTGCTTCATTCGTGAGAATTGCCTTAGGGTCACTCATGGAAACTATGGCCTGTATTGATATATCATTGGAGCAAAAATATATAAGTAAAGAAATTTATGATAAATTAGATAAGTTAATTCAAGAGGAGTATTTTAAGCTTATTGCCTTGGATAAATTCCTGACAAAAAGAGGTTAAATTATTAAAACAATTAGAACATTAGAACAATTACAACAATTAAAACATGACTTTACACCCACCAATCAAAAAACATCCGCAAAACATGGCTTTTGATGAGCCTGTTTTTAATTATTGTGGTCGGAATCGGCTGGGTGTTTTCGCGGGTTTACGGAGATTCATCTTTTGTGGTTGTCGCCGTTGTCTTTAGTTTGTTTATGAACTTTTTCAGCTACTGGTTTTCCGACAAAATTGTGCTGGCGATGTCCGGAGCGCGTCCAATAAGCAGGGAAGAGGATTTGGAGCTTTATAGAATCGTGGAAAATCTTTGCATCGCGGCGGGGCTGGAGATGCCAAAAATTTATATGATAAACGACCCGTCGCCCAACGCTTTCGCCACCGGCCGCAATCAGGAGCACGCGGCCGTGGCCGTCACTTCCGGCCTGCGCCAAATGCTTAATAAAAACGAACTGGAAGGGGTCATCGCCCACGAGCTTTCGCATATCGGCAACAAAGACATCCTTGTTTCCACCATTGTCGTGATTCTGGTCGGGTTTGTGGCGCTTCTTTCCGACTTCTTTTTGAGGGCGCAATTTTTTCGGGGCAGAAGAGATGATAGGGAAGGCGGCGGCCAGGCACAGATGCTTATGTTGCTGGCTGGAATAATTTTGGCCATTCTTACCCCGATTGCCGCCAAGCTTATCCAGCTGGCCATTTCCCGCAAGCGGGAATTTCTGGCCGACGCTTCCGGCGCTCTTTTGACCCGTTACCCGGAAGGATTGGCTTCGGCTCTGGAAAAAATTTCCAATTATCCCGTGGCGTTAAGACGGGCCAACAACGCCACTGCTCATTTGTTTATAATATCGCCGCTTAAGGGCAAAAACGGCGGCACCCACTGGTTTGCCAAATTGTTTATGACCCACCCACCCGTTGAAGAAAGGGTAGCGGCTCTCCGTGATTTGGATATTGGCTGATTTTTAGCCGCAGAAAAGGCTTATCCACATGTGAATTTGCGTTGACTGGACGTGTAAAATATTTGTGGTTTAATCAAAACAACACGTACTTTATTTTAAGTATCTTAATATCTTGTTTACTCTGATTAAACTTCTTTAAAACAAGGAGACTTAATATGGTTAAGGAAAAAATAATCGCGGCATTTAATAAATATGAGGTGCCAGAAAATTTTTTTCTGAGCTGGTTCAAGTGTTGGCAAGACCACTTTGCGAGGTTCCCAATACCCGCAGACCCAAGCTATTCTCAAGAAGTTTTGACAGAGGAGGAATACCTGGAACTTTTTCTTAAAAAAGCAAAAGAAAGGGGGTTTCATGCTCCGTGGTAGTCTAAAGCCATTAGCTTGCATTTATGTATATAGCAAGCTAATGGCTTTTAAATTTTGCGGCTTTATTTTTTTGGCTTTTTGTGCCACAATTGGAAAGAATTGGAGGAGTGCGAGAGCGGTTTAATCGGCAGACCTGGAAAGTCTGTGTATCAGAAATGGTACCGTGGGTTCGAATCCCACCTCCTCCGTTAATGAAATTTTAATCATTCTTGCAATAACCTAATAAGAATATAAAAAGGTCACCCAATAGATTTAAAAATTAAACAAAATCAAAAATGAATAAAGATAGACATTTTTACATTATAATAGGACTTTTGATCGTTATTGTGGCGTTGCTCGTGTTTGTTTTAAGAGAAGCGAGAAAGCCGGTTACTTCTTTAATTGACCAAGCCGTTAATAACATTCGCTCTTGCAATGAAAAGGTGGAAGAATGGAGGCAAAAACATCCGGCGGGAACAACCGTAGATGATTCCGCGAGAAACGAGTTGAGCGGTATTCTTGATAACTGTATTTCTTTGGTTGGAGAAAGTAAATAACAAATCTAAAATAAAGCAATGTGTGGAATTTTTGGATATATCGGTAATAAAAATATCATTCCTTTACTCGTTGACGGTTTAAAAAAGTTGGAATACAGGGGTTACGATAGTGCCGGCATTTGCGTGTCTGACGGAAAAAAATTGACCGTGTTAAAGCGGAAGGGAAAAATAGAAGAACTGGAAAAAGCCGCGCGGTTTAATCTGGCAAGCGCGTTTTCCGGCAAAACAAAAATGAATTTCGGCATAGCTCACACAAGGTGGGCGACGCACGGTGAGCCAAATGAAACAAATTCTCACCCTCATCTGGATTGCAAGGGAGAAATCGCGGTTGTTCATAACGGCATTATAGAAAATTATCAAACTTTGAAAGTGCTGCTCCAAAAGGAGGGGCACAAATTTGTTTCCCGAACCGATTCGGAAGTGGTCGCTCATTTGGTGGAAAAGTTTTACGATGGGGATTTGGAAAAGGCGGTGGCAAAAACATTGCCCTTGTTGGAAGGAGCGTACGGCTTGGCGATTGTGCATAAAAACGAAAATAAAATAATAGCCGCCAGGAAAGGCTCTCCGCTTGTTATCGGAGCGGGTAAGGGAGAAAACTTTGTGAGTTCGGATATATCCGCCATGCTTAACAGGACTCGCAAGATAATTTATCTGGGCGAAAACGAGTTGGCTGTTATAACAGACAAAAACTGGACAATAAAAAATATAAACGGCAAAAGTATGGATAAAAAAATCCATAGCATAAACTGGGATTTGGAGGAAATAGAAAAAGGAGGATTCAAACATTTTATGCTAAAAGAAATATTTCAACAGCCGGAAGCCGTAAACAATACCTTGAGAGGCAGGATAAGGAAAAACAAAATAAGGTTGACGCTTAATATCAAACCGGAAAAAATAAAAAGAATAATAATAACATCCTGCGGGACAAGTTGGCATTCGGCGCTCATTGGAAAATTTGTTTTAGAACGCGAGACCGGAATCCCGGTGGAGGTTGATTACGCTTCTGAGTTCAGATACAGGGATCCGATAATAAAAAAAGGAGATTTATTCATAACCATTTCTCAATCGGGAGAAACCGCCGACACATTGGCCGCTTTGGCGGAAGCAAAAAGCAAGGGCGCTGAAACCCTGGGTATTGTAAATGTTGTCGGCTCAACTATAGCCCGAGAATCCGGTTTGGGGATATATCTTCACGCCGGTTCGGAGATCGGAGTAGCCAGCACTAAGGCCTTCAGTTGTCAGATTGTTGCTTTGTTTATTTTGGCTTTGTATATAAAGCAGGAAAAGAAAATGAGTCTTGATAAAAAAATACTGGAAGAGCTGGAAATTATTCCGGAGAAAATAAAAGAAGTTTTAAGCCAGGCAGATGAAATAAAGAAAATAGCTCGAAAATTAAAAGACAGCAAGAATTTTATTTACCTCGGGCGAGGTGTTAATTTTCCGGTGGCTTTGGAAGGCGCGTTAAAACTCAAAGAAATTTCCTATATACACGCGGAAGGCTATCCTGCCGCCGAGATGAAGCATGGTCCGATCGCCTTGATTGATGAAAATATGCCAGTGGTCTTCATTTCTCCAAAAGACAAAACCTACGAAAAGATTTTAAGCAATATGGAAGAAATAAAAGCCAGAAAAGGGATAATTATCGCCATAACCAACGAAGAAGACGATAAAATAAGCAAACTTTCTGATTTTATAATCAAGGTGCCGAAATCAAGCGATAACATTTCTCCGATAATTAATACAATACCTCTTCAGTTGCTGGCTTATTATATCGCCGATTACAAAGGAATTGATGTGGACAAACCTAGAAATTTGGCTAAATCAGTGACGGTGGAATAAAATTACCGCCATTGATAAGATTCGCACATCCACCGCGCCAGTTTCTTGGTGTCTTCAAAATTATCGTCCGAACTTAAGACGATGTTTATGAGATAACCTTCGGGATTTGGCGATCCCGTAATTAAAACCAGATTCTTTTTTGCTAAATCAGTGGAGCCGGTTTTGCCGCCCAAAATTTTCAGCGGCGCGCCGTCGCAAGCCAGCTCGTTGGAAGCAAGCAGTTTGTCGGTGCTTACGGCTACGTGATTGAACCAGCCGTCGCTGTTGTGGACATTGTATTCCGGCAGGGAAGTAATCTCCAAAATTTGCGGGTAATTTTCTTTTACCTCTTTTGCTATCGCCAAGAGGTCGGCCGCGGTGGAGTAGTTAAGCTCGTCGCGGATGTCTTTTGGATCAAGTCCAACGGGGTTGTTAAAATACGTTGATAATAAGTTTAATTGTTTAGCTTTCAGGTTCATCTGTTCAATAAATTTGGTTTTGCCGACTTCTTCCATGAAAGCCGCCGCCGCGTCGTTGTTGGATTCTACCAGCATGGCGTGAAGCAGTTCTTTGGCTTTGAATTTCGTTCCGGCGTTAAATCTTTTGGAGCCCTCTTCTTTCAAAATATTTCTGCTGTCCATGGTTATTATTTGCTCCATATCAAGAGAATCCGCGGCGACCATGGCCGTCATCAGCTTGGTGACGCTGGCTATGGGCAGTTGGTCGTAGGCGTTTTTTTCCGCCAATATTTTTACTTCTCCGACGTTGCCTATGAAAGCGGAAAGATAAGACAAAGAGGACAATTCCGGCGCGCCGGCGTTTTCTTTTTTAACTGGCAGCCATGAATTTGATGTTTCCTGTTTGTTTGTTTTGGCTAAAAGCGAAGCCGCCGAGAGTTTTTGCCCGAAATTTTTCACCGAGTAAAGAGCCGGCGCCGCCATGGCCAGAATCAGCAAAAAGGCGAAAATGCCTTTTTCCAAGGATAAATTTCCTCTATTTTTCTCCGGTGTTTCCATTGTTTTTATGCTAGCACAACAACAACCGATGGACAAAAATCAAAACCGACATCCGATGTCAAAACTTGGAAGCCAAACTTCCAATTGGAAGTTTGGCTTCCAAGTTTAAGCGTTGCCCAATTATCTTAAAAAGATATAATTTAACGGATGGAAAAAGAAGAAATTAAGAATAAAATAGCCGTGCTGGAAGCGGAAATGCAAAAACCCGATTTTTGGCAGGATAAGATAAAAGCGCAGGAAGCGGTGAAAGAACTTAACGAACTTAAAGAAAAAGCGGCCGGTGTCGGCAAGTACGACAAGGGCGACGCGGTTTTGACCTTGTTTGCCGGAGCGGGCGGCGACGACGCGGAAGACTGGGTGAGAATGCTTTTTGAAATGTATCTGAAGTTCGCCCGGAAAAAAAGCTGGGAAGTTTTTGTCTTGCATGAGCACAAAAGCGAGCACGGAGGGTATAAAAACATCACTTTTGAAATTGACGGCAAATCAGCCTACGGAACGCTTAAAAAAGAAGCGGGCGTGCACCGGCTTGTCCGCGTTTCGCCCTTTTCCGCCAAAAAGTTGCGCCACACTTCCTTTGCCTTGCTGGAGGTGGTGCCCAAATTCGTGGCGCCGGAAGAAGTAAGGATAGACGAGAAGGATATCAGGGTTGATTTAATGAGATCAGGCGGAGCGGGCGGCCAAAACGTGAACAAAAGAGAAACGGCCGTGAGAATAGTCCACTTGCCCACCAACGTCGCCATCCACGCGGACGCTGAAAGGTCGCAGGCGCAAAACAAAGAACGGGCAATGCAGATTCTCAAAGCCAAGTTGTATAGTATAATGATAAAAGAACAGGAGAAAGAGAAAAACGCTTTACGGATAAACAAGACGGTGGAAGCCGAGTGGGGGCATCAGATACGGTCTTATGTTGTGCATCCGTATAAGATGGTGAAGGACCACCGGACGAATGTCGAGACGGGTAACGTGGACGCGGTGCTGGAAGGGGAGCTGGATGAATTTATAGAAGCGGAGAAGGGTATATGACCCGGTAGGACAAATTATGATTAAATTTTTCGCGAAAATAAAGCTTAATCATAATTTGCTCACTGCGGGTTAGATAAAGGGTGTGCGTAATGTAACCAAATTTATAAGCAATCATAATTTGTACTAACCGGGATGATTTTTTTTGATAAAGTTTCCAAAATTTATTCACCCAACTCCGTCGCTTTAGACGAGGTGAGTTTATCGGTGGAGCAGGGTGAGTTTGCTTCTTTGGTCGGCCAGTCCGGCGCTGGCAAGACCACTTTATTGAAACTGCTTCTGGCCGAGGAATGCCCGTCTTCCGGAACGGTGTATTTTGAGTCGGTCAATGTTCATTCTCTGTCTCGGAAAAAGATGCCTTTGCTGCGGAGAAAAATCGGCACGGTTTTCCAGGACTTCCGCCTGCTTTCCAATAAAACCGTTTACGAAAACGCGGCTTTCGCCATGGAGGCGGCCGGCAAGACTCCGGCGGAAATAGAAGACAGCGTGCCATACGTGCTGGAGTTGGTGGATCTGGTGGACAAAGCCTCGCGGTTTCCCAACGAGCTTTCCGGCGGGGAGTGTCAGCGCGTGGCCATCGCCCGGGCCATCGTCAATCGCCCCGATGTTATAATTGCCGACGAGCCGACGGGCAACCTTGACCCGCGCAACGCCGCGGAGGTTGTAAGTATTCTGGAGAAGATAAACAAACTTGGCACTACCGTGTTGCTGGCGACGCACAACAAGTCCATTATAGATTCGCTGGGGAAAAGGGTCATAACGCTTGAAAAGGGAAAGGTGATAAGGGATGATAAGAAGGGGAAATACCATGTGTAATCTAAAATCTAAAAAATAAAATCTAAAATCTTGGGGAAAATGATCATTACTAAAGCAAAAAGGGTGATAAAGGGCGGGTTTATAAACTTCTGGCGCAACGGCTGGGTTTCTTTGGCCGCCATACTTATCGTTGTGATAACTCTTTTTACTATCGGCTCCATCGTTTTTTCCCGGGCAATAATGGGCTCAATGCTGGCCCACGTTCAGGATAAGGTTGACATAACTGTTTACTTCAAAACGGACGCTGACGAAGCGGAAATAACGGCCGTCAAAGACGCCGTTTCCAAACTGGACGAGGTGAAAAGCGTGGAATACATTTCCGCCGCGCAGGCGCTGGAGGAATTCAAAACAAGGCATAAAGACAACGCCACCATAATGCAGTCGCTGGATGAGTTGGACGGCAATCCGCTCGGAGCGGCGCTCAACATCAAAACCAAAGAAGTTTCCCAATACGGCTCGGTGGCGAAGTTTCTGGAGGGCAAAAGCGGGCCGTTGGGCGATTCTTCCATAGACAAAGTGAACTACTACCAAAACAAGAAAGTCATAGACCGGCTGATTACGATAATGGACTCGGCCAAAAACATCGGCCTGGCCGTCAGCCTTATTCTGGTTTTTATCTCCATGCTCATAACTTTCAACACCATCCGGCTGGCCATTTATTCATCGCGCGAAGAAGTGGAGGTTATGAAGTTGGTCGGCGCCAGCAACCGCTTCGCCAGCGGGCCGTTTGTGGTGGAGGGGATGATGTACGGATTTTTCTCGGCTATCATCGCCATGATTTTGTTTTATCCGTTCGCGCTTTGGCTTGACCCGAAAATCGTCAACTTTTTCTCCGGCGTCAGCCTGCGCGAATATTACATCGCCAACTTCGGCCAGATATTTATTCTGCTTCTGGGCATCGGCATCCTCACCTGCGCCCTCTCCAGCCTCATCGCCATCAGGAGGTATTTGAAGATATAGATAGCAAATGGCAAACGGCGTATGGCTTATAGTAAAGGCCATGCCTTTGCTTCTGGGTTTTAATCTGTTAGTTTTGGGTTAAGCTGACAGTATTTTTATTTTTGAACCAAAACAAATACCGGAGGGAATAGTTATGGATTTTTTTGCAATTTTTGACGAGAAAGCGGAAAAAGATGATTGGTTTAATTTCTTTCTTGACCTGATTGGTTTTCTGGAAAATGGTCAATTTAAGTGGCGTTCTGATGATAATAAGAAGATTAGAGACAGTTATATCGCGGATATTCCATCCGATAATATCAACGGCGGAGTTAAAATAATCGTTTCAGTTATAAGCTGTGATGCAGATATAAACTGTCACATAAGCGTCGAGCATCACGAAGACATAAACCCAATGTCAATTTATTGTTTTATGGAGGGCGGCAAAGCGGAGATATTCGGTTTTTATAAACTTAACAAATATATAAAAACCGTAATTGCCGACAAGAGTAAAAAAGAGTTGATAGAAAAAAGAATCAGAAGTTTTTACAATAAACTTATCAACTCGCGCCTTGCCCGGAGCACATAATAATATTTTGCTAGCGTCTAAACAAAAAGGGGAGTTAATTAACTCCCCTTTAATTTTTGGCGAGCTGGATTTTTGGCGTTTTTATTGCTAGATTATTTGAGGAAAGTAAACATTGCCGGATCGGCTAATGGTAGGCCCGCGGACTCTGAATCCGCTAATCTTGGTTCGAATCCAAGTCCGGCAGTCATCCTTCGCCAAGATCATGATTTGTCATTAGTATATATAGAATGAAAGTCAGTTTTACATACAATAAAGAAAAGGACATCTGGTGCTTGTTGAGCAGAGGGAAAAGTTCAAGCAATTCTCAAATCCCGACAAAACAATATGAGCAACTTGTAGCCATGCACGGAGAGTATCCTAATCCTGAAATGACGGACGATTTTATAGGAAAATATCTTAAGGATAATAAAATTAATATTGGCGAATGCGTGGAAAAATTTCAAAAAGATTGGGATAGTATTTCAGGTGAATACCAAAAAAGAGCAGAAACTATTTTCGGAGTTTCTCTTCCTGGCGATATTGTGGCCTACCTTACTATAAATAGCCGCTGTCCGTACAGTATTGAAAATAATTTCTTTTACGTTTCCGCGCAGTCGCTTTCCGCCAGAAAAACATCCATGCATGAATTGTGGCATTTCTATACTTGGCATGCTTTCGGGGCCGATTGGGAAGAAAAGATTGGTAAACAGAAGTATAATGATCTAAAAGAGGCTATTACAGTTTTGCTTAATATTGAGTGCAAGGACCTGATGCCTGAGGGAATCGTTGATGGCGGCTATCCGCAACACAAAGAGCTTCGGGATAATATTCTGGAGTATTGGGCAAAGGATAGGAATATGATTAACCTTTGGAAAAACTTGGTTGGTCAACAAAACTGAATAAACCACTTGGACATCCGATGTCCAAGTTAGATAGAAAAATGAACGCGGACAATACTAAAAAATTTGTAATACGGTGCAGAGCAATAATCTTCCATGATGGGAAATTGCTTTTAGTGCGACATTCATCTGATTCAGGTTATGTCGCCTTGCCTGGCGGCCATTTGGAATGGGGAGAAGATGTTAAGAGTTGCCTTAGCAGGGAAATAACAGAGGAACTTGGCGTTAAGCCCGTTATCGGAAGATTATTATATGTAAACACTTTTGTCAGTTCGGAAAATATTCAACCATTAGAATTTTTCTTTGAGGTGTTAAACGGAAAAGATTATATCGATAGCGACAAAATAGTCCGTTCTCATGCCCATGAGCTTTCCGGAATTTATTGGGTAAGTCCCGAAGATAATGTAAAGATATTACCTCCAAAACTGGGAGATGATTTTAGAGAGGGGAGAGTAAGCTCAAACGAAGTCCGCTACATCAAGGATGATGAGGTAAGATAACTATGGCAATAATTCGCAAAAAAATTGGAAAGATTATTTTGAGCGGGTAATACACTCATGCAAACTCTTAAAATAAAAACCAAAAGGAAGAAAGAAATCGTGGATATTACCAAGGAAGTGGAAATTATTTTGCCGGTGGACATCGGCTTGTGCAATATTTTCGTGAAGCACACCACGGCGGCTTTGGCCGTGGCCGACCTTGATCCGGGCACTGATTCGGACATGCTGGACGCTTTTGAACAAATGGTGCCGAAGCTGCAATACCGGCATTTGCACGACCCGTCTCATGTAAAAGACCACATCATGGCTTCCGTCGTCGGCCAGTCCGTCAGCTTGCCGGTCAGCGGCGGCAAATTCCTGCTCGGCCAGTGGCAAAAACTTGTTTTAGTGGAGCTGGACGGCCCGCGGGAAAGAGAACTCCTGGTGACTTTTGTTGAAGAGACTTTTTAGAAGCTCATCTCATCGAGGCTCATCGACACCGGACTTCGATGAGCTTCGATGAGAAAAAAGCCTCCTCCAAGCAAGAGGGATTGCAGGGAGGAGGGCATTGCGCCAGGAAAATTACTTCTTCCTGGCTGATGATATTTTGTTTCTAAGGATGTTTTTTAATGTAACCCGCCTTGTGAAGCGAGGCGGCGGAACATTTCTAGCCATAACATTCTCCTTAAAAAATTTATGAAAGTGAATTAAAGCGCTTTTCTTGTTTCTGAGCTTCTTTCTGTTTCTATTTTTCGGAATAACTGGTCTATTTTCAGCAGTTTCTTTTCCTGCTTATTTCTTCTGTCTAAAAACTTCCATACCTCCTTGTATTGCTTTCTAAGCCCCCATACGGCGGCCTTATCCCTAAGATTTCCATTTTCTATCTTTTTCCTGACAAAGACTATGTATTCTCCAGGCACAGGAAATTTTTTGATTCTAATTTTATAATTAAATCTCGGTTTTCTTCTTCCAGGCCTCATCTTGTATCCACCGCCAAAGTGGAAGATTATTTCCTCATACTTATCAATTGTTATTTCACGGCTTTTAAATACTACAACTTTGGCAAAACCATAACCTCTTCCGCGGTTTATGTGAATCACCCGAGCGCTTTCCATTCTTTCTCCTTTGTAAAAAGAACTTTCTTGTTTCTACGAACCCCGTAGCGGGTTTACTGCACTGTTTTTATTTTAAACCCTACTTTGCAAAAATAAAAGAGTTGGTGGTATAATAAAACCATGAAAACAAAAATTTTAATTTCAATTATCGCCATAGCGGCCGCTGTTTACGGGATTTTTGCTTATGTTTCCAAACAAAATTCAACCGTTGAAAATGGCGGCGGCGAGACTGCCGCCATTAAAGGCAAAGTTTCCATCGGGCCGATTTGCCCGGTGGAAAAGGAAGGCGAGCCGTGTTCCGTGCCGCCGGAAGCTTACACTTCGCGGGAAATTGTCGTCTATAAATCCGACGGCAAAACGGAGGTGAAGCGCTCCGCTATAAACACGGACGGGACATATTTGTTTAATCTTAAACCGGGCTCTTATATTTTGGACACGGCGCGCAAGGGCATCGGCTACGCCAGCAAAGACCTGCCTTACGCTTTCACGCTCGCTGAAGGAGAAACGAAAGAATTTGATTTTTCCATTGACACCGGCATAAGGTAAAAAAAGTTATAATATTGGTAAATGAGGTTAATTTTATCAATATTGGCCGTTTCTTTTTCCGTGCCGGCGTTTCTTGTTTTTCCGGCGAGCAGCTTGGCCGAACCGGAGCTTGTTTTCCTGCCGGAAGCGGTCAAACAGGGCGAGCCGTTGATGATAACGGTAAAAGGGCGGCTGGAAAATAATTCCGTCAAAAAAATAAGTTTTGGCGGGGAGGCTTTTCCCGTTTTTTATTACAAAAGCAAACCGGCCGCTTTGGTCGGCCTGGATTTGAACAAAAAGCCCGGCGAGTACGAGATTGCTGCCGAGTTTTCCGATGGGTTTGTTTTAAGAAAAAAAGTCGCGATTGCCGAACGGAAAAAAGTTGAAGCGCCTTTGGGAATCCCGCAAAAGCTGGGAGGCAACACTGTCCAAAGCCAGAACAAACTGGCGGCGACGCTGGCGCTGGAAAATAAAAATCTGGCCGAAATGCGCACCGGTAAAAAATCTTTCTGGACGGGGTCGTTTCGTTTCCCGTTGCAAGAAAACATTATCACCGACGATTACGGCTATTCCCGCAAAACCGGCGCCTATACCATCGCTCACAAGGGGACGGACTTTCGCGCCCAAGAAGGCACGCCGGTTATGGCCATGAACCGCGGCGTCGTCCGCGCCGCCCGGGAATACCGCAATTACGGCAAAACCGTGGTGGTTGACCACGGGCTCGGCCTGATGACTCTTTACATGCACCTTTCTGAAATCAAGGTTAATGAGGGCGAACTGGTCCAAAGAGGGCAACTGCTCGGGCTAAGCGGCCGGACCGGCTATGCCGAGTTTCCGCACCTGCATTTAAGCGTTAAAATAAACGGCGTATCCGTGGACCCGGTGAAGTTTGTGGAGTTGTTTTACTAACAGCGGTGTGGTGGTATAATTATCTTATGCTTAAAATAATTATAGCGTTAGTGGCGCTTGCCGCGATAACCGGCGGAGCCATCTTGTTTAAACAAAACAAAAAAGAAGAGCCGCGAAAAGAGGAACAGACGCAAACCCCGGCCACTTCCGGAGACAGCGTTTCTTCCGGCAGTCTGGTTCATGACCTGCCGATTGAGCCGGCAGCCAAAGTCGCGCGCAAAAATCTGGCGGACTTTTTATCCGTTGACGAAAAAGACATCCTGATTCTTGAGGTAAAAGACCAGGATTGGCCCGATTCCTGTTTGGGTGTGGCGGCGGTGGATGAGTTTTGCGCCCAGGTTATTACTCCGGGATTTGAGGTTATTATGACCGTCGGGGGCAAAAAATACGTTTACCGCACGGATAAAGACGGGACTATTTTGCGGCGGGCTTCGGTGGCGGAAAGCGATTACGAAAGCAAGTAAACCCCCACCCTGTTTAGATGTTTTTTGCTCCTGGATGTCCTGAGATAATTAACATTTAAAGTAAAATTACACGGGGATAAAGTACAAAAATATGCTTCGCAACACCTAAGCAGGTGTGGGGGTAAAATTTTTAAAGAAAAATAAAAATGGCGCATTACGGCAAAAGACACGGAATCATTTCTTATCTTTTTTGGACGGGGGTGGCCGTTTTTTCCGGCGTGTTTTTGTTTTACTCCGCCACAAAGGGCGTCCGTTACGCTTACGAATCATTTTCGCGAATGTTTGAGCCGCTGGTTTACGAGGCCCAAAATTTCCCCCTGAAGGTTTCCGCCGCCGCGGGCGCGCCCAAAATTTTTTATGCCTTAAACGACGGCGGGAAAGGGATTTCCGGCGATTCCGGCCCAGACAATTATTACGCCATAGACAAGAATATGCCCAAACCGCAACTTTCCGCCAAAGCTTATCTGGTGGCCGACCTGGATTCCGGCGCGATCATCTTGGAGAAAAACAAGCTTATGACCGCCCTTGTTTCTTTGGAAGAAATGGATCAAACAGGGGTGGCGGCGGTGCCGATGGCCATTTCCAGCATTCCTTATTACAAGGTGGGCGGCCTCAAAGCCGGCCAGCTGATAAAAACAGGGGACCTGATTTATCCGCTGCTTCTGGAATCCAGCAACGCGGCGGCGGAGACTATTGCCAGCGACTACGGGCGGGGAAAATTCATCAAAATGATGAACAAAAAGGCGGCTGAACTTGGCTTGCGCAAAACTTCGTTTGCCGACCCGAGCGGCGTTTCCCCGGCCAACGTGTCCAGCGCCCAGGAAGTGTTTGAATTTCTCTCCTACATTTATAAATACAAAAAAGAAATTTTGGACATCACCCGTCAGGAGGGATATTCTTCCGACTCTAACGCTTGGCTTAATAAAAATTTAATCGCCGACATGAGAAATTATCTGGGCGGCAAAACCGGCCACACCAGCCAAGCCAGAGAAACAATCGCCGCGGCCTTTTATATGCCGGTATCGTTCGGCGGAGGCAGGAACATAGGCATTACGCTGCTGAAAAGCGAATCCCGCGAAGAAGACGTGATGGAAATTCTTGATTATATCAACAAAAACGTGCGCTTCGGCTCCAATTATTGAAAATAGCCTGTGCAAAACTTGATTTTCCCCGCCCTTGCCTTTGGGAGAGCGGGAAGTATAATTGAATTATCTTATTATTAGCTTAATTATTTTTTTAAATTTATGGACGAGAAAAAATCAAGCGCGCCGATGATAATAGGAATTATCATCGCGCTGGCGGTTATCGGTGTTATAGTTTGGCTTTTTGCGGGTAGGCGAGCGCCCGCTCCGGAGGTTGAAAACGGAGGAGAAGAACAGATGATGGAAGATTCCCTAACAATGATGGATCAGAAGCCGGGACGGTTCGTCAACGTTAGGGAGGCGAAGTTGAGCAAGAAGGGATTTATAGCCATACATGAGGAGCAAGCAGGAGGTCCGGGATCCACCATTGGCAACAGCAGCTTGCTTAACGTTGGAACCAGCCGGGACACGTCTGTTACTTTAAGCCGAAGAAGCGTTGCCGGGGAAAATATGTACGCCATGCTCCATTGGGACAACGGCGACGGGGTTTATAACACCGCCGACGACCAGCCGGCCAAAGACAAGAACGGTAACACCGTGGTGGTAAAGTTCAAGATAAGAGACGACGCTTCCGAACCGGTTGACTACAAGCTCTAAAAAGTCCTATAAAAACACCAGTCTTGATTGACTGGTGTTTTTCTTTTTACGGTGGTATAATTAAGTTTAGTCGGAATAACGGTTTATTTTTTATAAATCCAACTATGAAAAACAAAAATATCATAGCTTTAAGTGTTGTTTTAAGCCTTTTTTTGGCAAACGGAGCGTTTCCAGCCGCTTACGCCAAAGATAACGATGGCGACAATGACGCGCAAAAAAAAGAAGTCCGCAAAATAGTCGTTTTGGAGCCGGGCGTTGATTTGGAGAAAACGGAGCAGACCATCAAAATTAAGCACAAAAACGCCAGGACCAAAAAATTAGACCTGGTTAACGGCTTGGCCGTTGCGGTTGACGATGAGGAATCGGCGTCCGCTTTAAGTAAAGAAGAAGGAGTCAAAAGAGTTGAAGACGACGTCGTTGTCCAGACACTGGCTGTTACTGAAAATTTAAAGGTAAGGGGCGGAAGTCAGCCTTCCGAAGGGTTGCCTTGGGGAGTTGGCAGAATACAGGCCGATTTGATCTGGCCGACCGGCAATACCGCCGATCCGATAAAAGTCGCCGTTATAGATACCGGTATTTCCACTTCTCATCAGGACTTGTTCGGCAACATCAAGGGCGGATACAACGCCATTGATCCGAGCAGGAGCTATAATGACGACAACGGGCACGGTTCTCACGTGGCGGGTATTGTTGCCGCGGTGGACAACTCCATTGGAGTTATCGGCGCCGCTCCGGCCGCCGACCTCTACGCGGTCAAAGTTCTCAATAGAAGAGGTTCCGGTTACGTTTCTGACGTCATAGAGGGTATACAATGGGCTATTGCCAACGACATGGACGTTATAAACATGAGCCTCGGTTCCAACTACGATATCGCTTCTTTGCGCGACGCGGTCATAGCCGCTTACAACTCCGGAATAGTGATAACGGCTGCGGCGGGCAACGACGGCGCGGCGGTGGATTATCCGGGAGCTTATCCGGAAGTTCTGGCCGTGGGCGCCACCGATTATGGCAACAACATCGCTTCTTTTTCCAGCCGCGGGCCGGAAGTTGATTTAGTAGCTCCGGGGGTGAGTATTTTCTCCACTTACAAAGGCTCCTGGTACGCTACGATGTCCGGCACTTCAATGGCCGCTCCTCACGTGGCCGGCGCGGCGGCTTTGTTGCTTAATTCTCCGGTCGGTTTTTACGACTTCAACGGCAACGGCGCCTGGGATCCGGCGGAAGTTTACCAGAAACTGGAAGATACCGCCTCCGACCTGGGCGTAATGGTCAACGCTTACAACGCCGTCAACTGGTAATAATGTTTGTAGATTAAAACAAGAACAGTTCCGCTAAAGCGGAACTGTTCTTGTTTTAGAGAGGAGAAAGATTATAATTTAATCATGCCCGGTAGGACAAATTATGATGGTTTTTGCCGGGTATATAAAAGTCATTAATATTAAAAAGTAAGCTGGTTGTTTAATTGTTGGGTTATCATTTAACCAAAAACATAGGCAATCATAATTTGTACTAACCGGGATGGGACCGAAACAAGTTTTGTTTGTTTTTATAGCCATAATCTTCGCTATCGTTTACGTGTGGTTCGTTTTCGGCGAAAGCGAAAATCCGTTTGTTTTTTTTAAGGAACCGGACAGGGTTCCAGTAATGGCCAAATACCGGGGTAAATTAAGCTACCTGAAAGTCGTCTATACTACCAATACCAATCAGGCGACTGCCAGGTTTGAAAACGATTGCCGCTTGAGGAAAGGAAGATTCAATATGTGCGGCAACACTTGCGACCTTAATGCCCAGACATGTACTCAAGTTTGCGCTTTTACTTGCGAAGTAATAAAATAACAAAATATGAAAAAACCAACCCAAATATTATCGGATGAACACAAAAATATTCTTACCGTCATTGATTCTCTTTTAAGGAAGTGCGACGGCCTGGAAGGCGGCGAGGAAATAAACGATGACTTTTTCCGTCGGGCGATTGAATTTATCAGGAAGTACGCCGATAAGTTCCACCACGCCAAAGAAGAAGACGTGCTGTTCGTAAAAATCAGCGGGCATTCGCGGATGCACTGCGACCCGACCAAGCAGATGCTTCACGAACATGAGATCGGCCGCGGCTTCGTGAAGGGGATGGAAGAAGCTCTGGGGAAAAATGACAAAAAATCTCTATGCGAAAACGCCCGGGGTTATGGCGAACTTCTGCGGGAGCACATCTTCAAAGAGGACAATATTTTATATCCTATGGCCGACGAGGCGCTTTCCGAAAGCGAGCAAAAGGAAATGGCCGAAAAATTCGCCCAAGTGCCGGATCTGGCTTTTAATGAGAAAGAGTGGAATTAAGTTTATGTCAAAAAATAATGTTAAAAAAACAAGAATTTCTTCCGCTTCTCTTAAGAAAATACCGGAGAAAGAAAAAGATTATCTTGCCGCCGTTTTGGAAGAAATGAGGTCTGATTTTAAAGCATTCGGAGAATCGCTTGATTTCGTGCGGAAAAAGGGCGACGCGACTTTTGAGGAGGTGGGCAGAATAAGGGTAGAATTAGAGGAAATGAATTTCCGCCTGACTAACGTTGAAGATGAAGTTAAATTTATAAGAACTACTTTGGAGGTACTAAAGACGTCTCTGAACAAAAAAGCCGACATTGATTTTCTGAAAAAGCTTGAAATTGAACGGCATCTGAGAATATCAGCCGCTTAAACCTCCAAAAAACCGACTTTCTCTCTCACTTCTTTCATTGTTCGGCCCGCGATTTCGCGGGCTTTCTGCGCGCCAGATTTTAAGATGTTTTTCACTTGTTCCGGGTCGTTTTCCAGTTTTTTGTATTTTTCCTGAAGAGGAGACAGACCGGTTATCACAACATCGGCCAAATCTTTTTTAAAAACGGAATAATTTTTTCCGGCGTATTCTTTTTCCAGCTCGGCAATAGGTTTTTTAGAAAACAAGCTGTAAATCGTCAACAGGTTTGAAATCGCCGGTTTATTTTCCTCGTCGTATTTTATCTCGCTGCCGGAATCAGTGACAGCGACTTTTATTTTTTCTCTTATTGTTTCCGGAGAGTCTAAAAGAGCGATGTAGCTATGGGGGTTTTCGGCCGATTTGGACATTTTTTTGGAAGGGTCGTCCAGACCCATAATTCTTTTTCCCTCTTTGTTGATTATCGGCTCGGGTATGGTGAAAGTTTCGCCGTAAGTGTTGTTGAATTTTCTGGCGATAGTTCGAGCCAGTTCTATGTGCTGGACCTGGTCTTCTCCGACCGGCACCAGATTAGTTTGATAAAGAAGAATGTCGGCGGCCATAAGCACCGGGTAGTTGAGCAGTCCGGCCAAAACGCTTTTTTGTTTGCGCGATTTATCTTTGAACTGGGTCATTCTTTCCAGCTCGCCCACGGGAGTAATGGTGGAAAGTATCCAATTGAGCTCCGAGTGTTGGAGAATATGGGACTGAATGAAAATGATTGATTTTTCCGGGTCTATTCCGGCGGCCAGATAAAGTGTGGCCACTTCCAGTGTTTTGTTTCTTAATTTTTCCGGTTCCTGCGGCACGGTGATGGCATGCTGGTCAACCACGCAGAAAATGTTTTTATTGGCGGGTTCATCCTGGGACATGACCCATTGTTTGATGGCTCCCAGATAATTTCCGATATGAATATTGCCGGAAGGCGCCACCCCGCTAAAGATAACTTTATTTGCCATGAGTTAATATTAACATTAGACAACCGAATTTTGAAGAATATAATAAAATTGTGAAAAAGGCGAACAAGAAAACTAAAATCGAAAAACCGGACAAGTGACGATTGATAAACTGGCTTTGATGGTGGCTAAGGGTTTTAACGAAGTTCATGACAGGTTAAATGGAATGGATGGAAGGTTAAACAGTATTGATAACAGATTAGACCACATGGACGAAAGATTTGACCGTTTGGAAAACAGAGTTGAATCCATTGAAAGAAGAATTTTTTCCACTGAGGATATTTTGACGGAACACGGCAAAGGCATCAGAGAAATAAAAAGCATCTTGGCGACGCACAGCAAAGATATAGAAGAGATAAAGGACGAACTCAAGAGATTAAAGAAAACCGGCGGTAGCGATAACGACCATAGAAAAATTTTAGAACTGGAGCAAAGAATTTCTGCGCTGGAAGCCGTCGCTAAAATGTGTTAATTAATTCTTGTTGTGGTGTAAAATATTGTTAATGGAATGGTGAGCTAAAAAAACAGCGCAATAAGTAGAAAAATGAAAAAAATTCAAAATTTCTTCTCGGGCTTTTTAATCATTTTCTCTTTGTTTTTTGTCTTTCATTCGGCCGAAGCCGGTTTTTTTGACTGGTTTTTCCGATTCTTTGGGAAGAATGAAGCAAACGTTAAAAAAGAAGAAATTGTTCTTCCCAAATATTATCGCCTTGGTGTTTCCAGTGTCGGCTCCGGAACGGTGATAATTAATGTTAATGAGGGGAAAATAAATTGTGGCAATGAATGCCGAAAAATATTCCCCGAAAAATCATTGGTAGAATTAACTGCCAAACCAAACGATAATTATATTTTCAAAAGCTGGTCCGGTTGCGATTACACCCCTAACGAAAAGTGCAAAATTGAGATGAATAAAAACGTAACAATAACGGCTAATTTTGCAAAAAAAGAAAATGTCGTAAATTCGCAGCAACAAAGCGGATCTCATAGTTCTAAAATTATTTCCTCTTCGGTTTCGCAAAAAAGTTCAAGTAAGTCATCTTTGGTTTCTTCAAAAACAAATAATTCTAAACTTTCTAATAGTTTATCTAGCGCCGCAAGCTCTAAAGCACCTTCAAGTAGGAGCAGCAGTTCGTCCTCAATATTTTCTGCTGAACTTATGGAGGATGTCTTTTTAATGGATGATGACGGAACTCTTATCGATTCGGACAATAAACTTATTGATAAAAAAATAGTCGAAAAATTTTACACGCTACATCCTCAAAAGACTTACTACGACTTTTTAAGTGTGTTTCCGAGTTTTGAGCCTGGTTTTCAAGGTGCGTTTCATAGCATTGTCAAAAACGATGTTAAAGGTATCGGCGGACCACAAATTACTTCTTCTTATTTATCTGACTCAAATAAACTAATTGGGGTTAATTTTTTAGGTTTCGGCTTTACTTCCCCTCGCATAAAAACAGAAGATGATGTTAAGAACAATCTTCATTATCTAGTCCACGAAACCGGTCATCAGTGGCTTGCGTACATCGGGAAAGAAGAAGGTTTTTCAACTGCCACTCATTACACAAACTGGACTGACACCGGTTTTATTAGGGATGGCCAGCAGTGGAGTGATGTAATGGGAGGGTCTCCATGGAAAGACAATGGTGATGGAACAGTGAGTGAGATTATTACAAATAAACAAGGATTCTCA
Organism: Candidatus Paceibacter sp.; assembly: GCA_013360865.1. Lineage (NCBI taxonomy): Bacteria > Bacillati > Minisyncoccota > Minisyncoccia > Minisyncoccales > Candidatus Paceibacteraceae > Candidatus Paceibacter > Candidatus Paceibacter sp. The sequence continues at coordinate 30,699 of JABWAS010000002.1, read as the reverse complement.
AAATTATCTCTATATCTTATGGGGCTGGCTTCTCAAACAGAAGTACCTGATTTACGAATTGTGGTTCCGGAAAATCCTCAGGATCAATCTCCTTTTAATGTCCATGTCCGAGGTGAGCCTAAAACAATTTCGATCAGTGATATTGTTTCAAGATATGGAACAAGAATCCCTTCGTATCAAACATCACAGAAAGATTTTAAGATGGCCTATATCCTTTTAAGTAAAAAAAGTAATCCTCCGACCATGAGTCAAATAGATGCCATTAATTATGTTGCTAAATATTTCCCGTCCGAGTGGAATTTTGTAACTTACGGTAAATCAACCATAAACTCACGCTAGGCAAAGTCTCACAAAGCATTGCTTTGAAATTACGCCTATACTATGACCGGCAACACCACCCCAGCACTATCCGCCTTTGGCGGAAGTACGGGGTAAGACTCGGTTTCAATATATCCATATTGCAAAATTAACCCTCCAACTATTAAACCTCGATGATGACGGGTAATACCATCGGTCTTCTCTTCGTTTTTTGGAACAGGAATTTGCCGACACGCTCCCTCAAGTTTTCTTTGACGAAATCAAAATTGACGGGATGAGTTTTGCCGGCGGTTTCTTCCACGGTTTTCCTGATGAGGTACCTTGTCTGCTTGAGCAGTTCCTGCGATTCGCGCAGGTAGATGAAGCCTCGGGAGATGATGTCGGGCGAATTGCGGACTTTGCCGGTCTGGGAATCCACCACGGTTATTATCACGAAGATGCCGTCCTGGGAAAGCATCTGCCGGTCGCGAATGACCACTTCTTTGACGTCGCCTACGCCCAGGCCGTCCACCATCACGTAGTTGGCAGGAACGCTTTCCTTGAGCATTCTTATTTTCTCGTCGTCGGCTTCTATTACTATGCCGTTGTTTAACGGCACGGCGATATTTTCTTTGGGCATGCCGATTGACTCGGCCACGTCGGCGTTGGTTTTAAGCATGAAATAAGTGCCGTGCACCGGAACAAGATATTTCGGTTTGAGCATTTTTAACATCAGTTTCAGGTCTTCCTGGCAGGCGTGGCCGCTGGCGTGCACCTCCGCTATCTTGTAGTGGATTATTCTGGCGCCCTGCCTGGCGAGGTTGTCTTTGAGGTTCTGAATACTCCTTTCGTTGCCCGGAATGATGGAGGAAGACAGAATAATGGTGTCCTCTTTCTGGATCCTGATGTGCCGGTGCTTGCGGTTGGCGATTCTCATCAGCGAGGCGTTTTCTTCCCCTTGAGAGCCGGTGCAGATAGCGATGACTCGGGAGGGCGGGAAGTCGTCTATTCTTTCCACCGGAACAATGACGTCTTTTTTGGGCTTGAAGTAGCCGAGATTCTTGACTATCTCAAAGCTGACCTTGAGGCTGTGGCCGTCTATGATCACTTTCTTGTCGTATTTCTCGGCGATTTTTACAATCTCTATTACCCGTTCTATGTGGGAAGAGAATAGGCCGGTGATTATCCTTCCTTTGGCCTCCTTGATGTATTTTTCCAAAGTCTGATAGACCACCTTTTCCGGAATGGAAAAGCCCGGCGTTTCCGCGTTGGTGCTCTCCATAAGCAAAAGCAGATTGTTTTCTTTGCCCAGCTGCTGATACTGTTCCGTGTGGACCGGTTTGCCTTTGATGTCCAGTTCTATCCTGAAGTCGCCCGGGTAAATGATGTTGCCGTACGGCGTTTCTATGATTACGCCGATGGCGTCGGGGATAGTGTGAGTTATCTCAAAAAACCTGGCGCGCAGTTGGCCCATGCGGACATAGCTTTGCGAAGTGACCTCTTCAATCTTAATGTTGGACATATGAGGAAATTCTTCCTGTCTTTTAAGAGCCATGGCTTTGGCGAACCTGGTGGTGTAAATAGTCGGAAAGCCAAGTTTCTCAATGACGTAAGGAATAGCGCCGACGTGGTCGGTATGCCCGTGGCTGATGATGAGTCCCCTTATTTTATCGCGGTTTTTCTCCAGGTATTCCGTGTTGGGAATGATAAAGTCTATCCCTGGAGTTTCTTCTTCGGGGAATTGGATGCCGGCGTCAATGACCACGATATCGTTGCCGCACTCTATGACCGTCATGTTGCGGCCGATTTCTTCCACGCCGCCGATGGGTATTATCCTTATCGGATGTTTCTTTTCTTTTTTTTCCATTTTTGTTTAAACCAGTTGAACTTGGGCATCCGATGTCCAATGGACACCGGATGCCCAAGTTCTGATTATGTTAATAATAATTAAACTGATAATTAGGTGTTTAAACCCGTGTGCCCCCAAGAGGATTTGAACCTCTATGGCCTTGCGGCCACTAGCTCCTGAAGCTAGCGCGTCTACCAATTCCGCCATGAGGGCATTAATTATTTAATGTGCGCGTCCCCGCCCGCAACGCCTGAGCAAGCTCATGCTTGCGATGGCGGGCGGGTGCCAATTCCGCCACCGCGGCTTTTATTTTAAATTTTCTGCCAACTTGCCCCGAACCTCCGCCTTGGGCGGATGGTTTGGGGTTCCACCACTTCAGCTTTTTAACGCACGTTTTTATTTACCCCCACACCTGTTTTGACATTGTTCGCTTTTGCAAAATTTTTGTCTATGCAATTAGACTTTCGCCGTGTTTAATATTCTACGGCTGAAATTGCAAAACCGTCAGCTCACATTTTGCCATATCAAAACAGGTGTGGGGGTTTATCCGCGAAAATTTTCCACGCCCTGTCCGTGCCTCTGTGCCATTTGTAAACGGATAAAAATCTTTCCGACGGCACGGCGACGCTCGCCATATTCTCAACCCCTTTCAAATCCTTCGGCGCGACGTAGATGAGTTTCGGCGAATAAACGAAGACGGCCGGCGTGTCGTTGAATATTTCTTTCTGGAACTCCTCGTACTTTTCTTTGCGGACGGTTTCGTTGAACGTGGCGCGGGCTTCTTCCAGGAGCCCGTCCGCTTTGATGTTGGCGTAGAGCGCCACGTTCAGGCCCGGGTCGTTTCTTTGCGAGGAATGCCAGAATGCGAACGGGTCCGGGTCGCGGCCGACTATCTCGCCGAAAAGGAGGACGTCGTATTTCCTCGGCCTTATGACGTTCTGGTTGAGGTCGCCGACTTCAAAAACTTTCACTTCCACTTTGGCGCCCAGCTGTTTCCAGGCTGTCCTTAGCATTTCCGCCGTTTCCTTCAGTTCCGGAGCGTCGGCGGTGGAAATGACAAATGACAAGGCTAGCGCTTCTTTTCCTGATTTCTTTTCCAAGATACCCGTCTCTTCATTCAGCTTCCAGCCGTTGCGGCTTAAAATTTCCTTCGCTTTTTCAATTGAGGAGGATGTGGCCGCGGCGCTGTTTTCTATCGCCCCGAACGTTCCCGAAGGGAGGGGGCCGTAAAGTTCCGTGCCGTAGCCTTTCAGCACCTGCTCAATTATTTTCTTCCGGTCAACGGAGATGTCCAGAGCCTGGCGGACTTCTTTTTTGGTGAAGGCTTTGACGTTGTTTTGGTTGAGGAACGCTCCGAATATTCGGGAGAGGTAAAGCGGGATGATGGCGTTTCTGCCGCTTTGGACTTTGGTCAGAGCTTGCGGGGTCAAAGCGTTGGCGCTTTCTATTTCTCCTTTCTGATAAGCGGCGATGATGTCTTTTTCCGAAGAGTAAAATTTCAGGATTATTTTTTTAAGGCGCGGTTTGCCCAGGGAAAAATTTTTGTTGGCCGCGAACTCGTAGGAAGAAACGACCTCCGATGAATTTCTCTTTATTTCTTTTATTTTGTACGGGCCGGAGCCGATCGGCTTAATGTTGAGTTCGCTGAAGGTCATCTGTTCCGGAGAGACAGGCGACCAGATGTGGGCGGGCAGTATGCCGATGGTAGCGTTTTCCAAAAACGGAGCGAACGGTTTCTTCAGGGTGAATTTGACGGTTCTTTCATCTGTTTTCTGCACGTCTATTCCTTCCCATGCCGCACGTTTGGGACTCTTGGTGGCGGAATTGGTAAGTCTGTCTATTGTAAAGACGATGTCGTCGGCGGTTACCGGCTGGCCGTCGTGCCACCGGAGATCAGGCTTAAGGGTGAAAGTGTAAACGAGCCCTTCGTTGGAAATGGTTACGCTCTCGGCCAGGTCTTTTATCAGCTTGCCGTCGTCGTCTCTTCTCATCAGGCCGGAGTAGACGAGGGCGGTGACGTCCCTGTCGGCGTCGGAGATGGCCAGCACCGGATTGATGAATCGCGGAGTGCCGATAATACCCTCGGTCAGCGAGCCTCCGTAGGCGGGGACATCAATCATAAAATAGTCGCTGGTCTTGGAGATAATCACCAGCGCGGAAAATACGAACGCCGCCGAAAACAGGAGAAAGGCGATTTTCTGCCAGACAGCCATTTTTCTCAAAACGTAAACCGCCTCCGCCAGAGTTGGAATTTTGGAACGTTTTTTGGGAAGTTGTTTTAGATAATCCACAGTCTTTTAGTTCTCCGGAGAAAGCCGGAAATAATCAAGGGGAAGTCGCTTATTTTATTATAAGGGAAGCGAGCGTTGACATTACGAACAGGACGCCGAAAATGATTGTTGAAGAAAATAATATTTTCTCAAATCCTCTTTTCGTGTGATAGGAAGACCCGGCGTTGCCGAAAGACGAGCCCAAAGAGCTGCCTCTTTGCTGGAAAAGCACGGAAACGACGAGTATTGCGCTGACGAATATCTGGAATATGGAAATAGCGGAGCTTATGTTCATCGGCATTATTATATTTGATAATGGCAAAAAAATCAACCCCACTAGAAGTTTAGCGATACTCCCGCTTAATTTTAAAGTTATTCAGTGAATTCACCTTCGGCTTTGTTCGTGGTTCGTGGTTGATTAACGCATGCTGATAAACTTCTAACGGGGCAATCCCCTGCGGCATTGGGTTTACAAAAGCATCAATAAGTGCTAAGGTGGTGTATTCCTTGAGATAGTCTCAAAGAGTGTAAAGTAAGGAGAGAGTCGGAAATCACAAAGCCCTGACTGTCATCGTACAGCCAGGGCTTCTTTTTTATCGGAGGGTTTTATTGTCCTGTTATTTTATTTGCGAGTTCAGCTAATTTTTCATCGTTCGCCCGTTTGTAGTCGTGCGAAGAAATGTAACCCTCATATTTCTCAAAATATTTATCCACGTTTGACTTGATCGGTTTCCATTCGGCCATTTTAGTCCCATGCATCGGGAAAAGTTTTGCATGAACGTGATCAACGCCAAAACCTTCAAAAATCATTCCGGTTCTACCAACGTCTTCAAGTTTAGCATCAAGTAGTTTGGCAGTTTGTTTTGCTGCATTGACGAGACCCATCAAAAATTCTTCGGGCAAATCAAAGGGGTACGACGGATAGTGCTCCTTCGTGATAACAACGGAGAAACCTTCTGTGTTTGGGAAAATAGAAAGAAAGGCAAGATGTCTTTTGTCCTCCCAAATTTTATGGGCATGAGCTTCGCCTTTTACAATTTTACAAAAAATACAATCCATATAATTGTTTATTGCAATTATAGTATGACTCGTTATTTTTTTAATTTCAAGCCCACTGAGCATTTTGGCGAGTGGGCAAATAGTGGAAGTGGGTTGAAGAGGGGGACTTTTTACCCGTGAACCGAAGCGAAGCCCTGCCACACCGGTGACAGGGTTGAACTAACCCGTTGACATTAAAGCCTGTTTTTACATATAATAGCCGTACAAAAAACATTATCAGTTAATGTAAAAACCTATGAAAAACATAAAGCCATTGCATAACAATGTTTTGGTTGAGCCGTTGTCCGATGAGGAAAAAGGCTCAAAAACAAAGTCGGGAATATTCATTCCGGAGACGGTGGATAAGGAAAAACCGGATCAGGGCAAGGTGGTTGAGGTCGGCCCGGGCTCCAGAGACAAGGACGGCAAAATTATTCCCATGTCCGTGAAAAAAGGACAGAAGGTGATGTTTGCCACTTACAGCCCGCACGAAATAAAGGTCGGCGACAAAAAGTACTTTATTATAAGCGAAGACAATATTCTTGCCGTTATAGAATAACGGCAAGAAGCACCAAATTACAAGTACCAAATCAAAAACAATTTCTAATGACCAAAATCAAAATAACTAAATTTTTAGAATTTTGATAATTTGAATTTAGGATTTGTTTGGAATTTGGGTTTTGGAATTTGGAATTTTAAAATTTATGGCAAAAAAAATTATTTTCAGGGAAAAGGCCAAAGAGGGTTTGAAGAACGGAGTTGACGCGGTGGCCGACGCAGTCAAGATCACCCTCGGCCCCAAAGGCAGCAACGTGGTGCTGGAAAAAGGCTACGGCGCTCCCACTATTACCAACGACGGCGTCAGTATCGCCAAAGAAATTGAGCTGGAAGACAGGCTGGAGAACATGGGCGCGGAGATAATCAAAGAAGTGGCGAGCAAGACCAACGATTCCGCCGGAGACGGCACGACTACGGCCGTCGTTTTGACGCAGGCCATCGTCGGCGAAGGAATGAGGGTAACCACGCTCGGCGTTAATCCGCTCGGAATACGGCATGGCATAGAGTCGGCCGCCGAAGCGGTCGTGAACGCTTTGAAGAAAATGGCCAAACCCATAAAGAGCAAGGAAGAAACGGAGCAAGTCGCCACCGTGTCGGCGGAATCGGCGGAGTTCGGCAAGATGATCGCCTACGCCATAGACAAAGTGGGCAAGGACGGCGTGGTGACGGTGGAAGAGTCGCAGTCGCTGGGGGTGGAAAGCGAGTTCGTGGAAGGCATGCAGTTTGATAAAGGCTATGTCTCTCCGTATATGATAACCAACGCGGACAGAATGGAAGCCGCCTACGAGGACCCGTTTATTCTCATTGTTGACAAGAAAATTTCGTCCATAAACGAAATATTGCCGCTGTTGGAAAAAGTGGCATCTTCCGGCAAAAAAGATTTGGTGATAATCGCCGAAGATCTGGACGGAGACGCTCTGACCACTTTGGTGGTTAACAAATTGCGGGGAACGTTTAACACTTTGGCTATAAAGGCGCCGGGATTCGGCGACAGGAGAAAAGAAATGCTTCAGGATATCGCTGTTGTGACGGGTGGCAAGGTTGTTTCCGAAGAAGTGGGCATCAAGCTGGCCAACGTGGAACTGAATATGCTCGGACGGGCGAGGAAAGTCATCGCCACCAAAGACAACACCACCGTTGTCGGCGGCAAGGGCAAGAAGAATGACATTGACGCGCGGGTGGAAGGCATCAGGAAAGAGATCGCCAAATCCGACTCCGACTACGACAAAGAAAAACTGCGGGAGCGGCTGGCCAAACTGGCGGGAGGTGTGGCGATAATCAAAGTCGGCGCCGCCACCGAAACGGAAATGAAGTACAAGAAAATGAAGATAGAAGACGCGGTTGAAGCCACCAAAGCGGCCGTGGCGGAAGGAATCGTGCCCGGCGGCGGCGTGGCTTTGCTTAAAGCCAACGCGCTTGTTTCCAAAGATTTTTCGGCCGGCAAACTCAGAGCTCCTTCCAAAGAATGGGAGAAGGAATTCAACGTCGGGGTGGAAATTTTGCTAAGGGCGGTTGAGGAGCCGTTAAGACAGATAGTCAACAACGGCGGCAGGCACGAAGGCGCGGTCATCGCTTCCGATCTTAAAAAAGAAATAGCCAAAGAGCCGTCTTCCAACATCGGCTACAACGCGGCCGCCAGCCTCATCATTCCGGATATGCTCAAAGCGGGAATAATTGATCCAGTCAAGGTCACTCGCACGGCTTTGCAGAACGCGGCTTCCGCGGCGGCGATATTGCTGACCACCGAAGCGGCGGTGGCCGAGATTCCGAAGGAAAAACCGGCTGGCGGCGGAGCCGGCATGGGCGGAATGGGTGGGGGAATGGAATACTAAGTCTAAGAATCAAGAATTAAGAATCACGAATAGAGAAGAAAATATTTAAAACACCATGAGCGGCGGCTTGTGGTGTTTTAAATATCGTGGTATAATTGTGTTGGTTTGGCGACGCGCAGCCGCGTTCCGCTCCGCCAGTTGGCGGATAGCGGAATGAGGAAAGTCCGAACACTCACCCTGTTTTTAACAGGGGAATCAGGGTAGCGGGTAACGCCCGTCGTCCCGCTTACAGCGGGATAGAGGTGCGAACAGAGACGTCCCGATGCGAAAGTTTCGGGATGCCCCGTGTAGCTTTAGCGACGTGGGGCGAGTTCCGGCGGTAACGCCGGAAGTGCAACGGCTAAATCCTTACCCGGGTGCAAGGCCGTGTTGCGTGCTTCGCACGCAGTTCACAATTAAGTAAAAAGTTCATAAAGTTAATAAAGTTTTAAAGAATCATTGTTTTTAATTTTCTTTATAACTTTATAAACTTTCAGCTTTATAAACTTTTTGTGGCTTGCGCGCGGAGCGCGCGAAGTGCCGCTATATTCTTTCGCCGCGAGGCGATTGATGTGATTCCGCGAGCAATCGCGGAACAAGATAAATGGCTGCGCCCAGCCTCGCTAAAGCGGAGCTGGGACAGAATTCGGCTTACAGGCGCTGAACCATGATAATGAAAAGCGATCCGTTACGGCGGGTCGCTTTTCTTTTATTTCCACAGCAAAGTTTGTATATTTGCTTATTGATTTTATAATGTAAAAAAGAAACCTTTTTAATTATTTAGTTACTTATAAAAAACTTCATATGGACGTCATAAAAAAAAGGAAAAAGTCGGACAACGAAATAAAAATAGACATAAGCAATAAAACAGACTTCATAGACGTTTCCGCGCCCGCGGAAACAGAAGCGGCTGAAAAATTTGAAGATGAAAGCATGGCGGAAGTCGCGCGGGCGGAACAACCGGCCGCGCCCGATGTTCAGACTGTTAAAGAAAAGAAAACTATCTGGGAAAAAATACTGGTGAAAATTTTTTACGCGCTTATCCTGCTGATGCCATTGTTTGTTTTGCCGCTTTCGGCTTCGCCGGTTTCGGCGGGCAAGAGCGTTTTGTTCTACGGCGCGGGAGTGTCCTTGCTTTTTCTCTGGCTTATGGCCGGATTCCAGAAAAGAAAAATTTCTTTCCCGAAAAGTTTTCTCCTTTACGCGTCCTGGCTGATGGCGCTGGCGTGGTTGGCCGCGTCATTTTTCGCCGACAATCCGGCCTTGTCTTTGACGGGCAAAATCTACGAAACGGACACCTTCGCCTTCCTGGCTCTGGCGTTGTTTATGATGTTTCTGGCCTCCGTTTATTTCCAGAAAGAAAACAGAGTCCCCAACGCCTACAAAATAATATTCGCTTCGGCGCTGGCGGCGGCGCTGTTCCAGATCGCCCATCTGTTTTTTGGCGCGGGTGCGATAATTCCCGGAATGTTTCCGCTTAAAAACTCAAATCTAGTGGGAGGGTGGACCGATTTCTCAATATTTCTGGGTTTCGCGGCGATTTTGGCGACTTTTTCCGGCGCGGCGTCACGGGGAGAAAACGCGGGAAAAAAGAAAAAAATTTTATATATTTTGGCGGCGCTTTTTATTGCCACACTCGCTTTCTCGGCCAGTTTTCTGGTCTGGACGATTTTTTGCGCCGTTTCTTTCGTAGTTTTTCTTTATTTTTTTCTGGAAAATATCGCCGAAAGAAAATTGGAGAGGAAAGGATTTTCTTACAAAACGGTTTTATCTTTCCCGTTTTTTATTTTCCTTATCTCCGCCTTTTTCGTCGGCGATGGCTCTCTGAACAACAGCCTGTTCGCGTCCAAGCTTAGCGGTCTGGCCGGAACTTCTTTCGTGGAAGTGCGTCCGGACTGGTCGGCCACCAAACACGTTATCGGCGAGGTGTTTAAAACCGATTCCGTCCTGGGCAGCGGGCCGAACACTTTTTCCTACGACTGGATAAAATTCAAGCCGTTGGCGGTGAACGCGACCATGTTCTGGAACGCCAGATTTTCCTCCGGCGTCGGCTACTTCCCGTCGGTTGTCGCCACCGCCGGAATAGTAGGAGGACTGGCGGCGGCTATCTTTCTGGCGGCGTTTCTCGTCTGCGGCGCAAAAATATTTTCCAGAAAAAGCGAAAACCGTTCCGGCGGGTCCGCCCCTTCGGCAGACAATCTTTTAAAATCATCTTTTTTGGGCGCGGCGTATCTGTGGTCTTTTGAGGTGTTTTATTCCGGCGGGCTGGCCGTGCTTTTTTTGGCCTTTATTTTTACCGGATTTGTCGTAGCGCTGATGATAAAAGAAAAAATAACGCGATCCGCGGAAAAAACTTTCGAGCGGAAAACCAAGTCAGGCTTCGCCCACTCCGCCGTCTCAATAATTCTCCTGCTCGGCGCCGTTTCTCTGGGATATTTTTATTTCCAGAAAATTTCCGCCGTTTACGCTTACAACAAAGCCGTCTCCGTCTTCAGTCGGACGGGGGACGCGGAAAAAGCGTCCGCCCTTCTTGAGAAAGCGGCCAAAATGGACAAACAGGACGAATATTACCGGCTTCTTTCCGAAATCAATCTCGTCCGGCTCGGGCAGGCCGTTTCCGGCTCTGGCAAGGACGCGTCAAAGGCCTCCGTCGCCGAGGCCAGTCTCGCCTCGGCCATAAAATACGCTTCAGAGGCAGCGTTGAAGCTTAATCCGGCCGAGCCAGCCAACTGGATGCAGCTGGGCAAAATTTACGAAGCGGTGATGCCTTTGATTGATCCGCAGAAATCGCAAGAAGCCGAAGCTTCGGCGATCAACGCTTACGCGGCGGCCATCAGCCAATCGCCTTCCGACCCGTCGCCGTTTCTGGCGGCGGCCAGAGTCGCTATCAATAGAGACAAGCTGGAAGAGGCAAAAAAGTATCTGCAGTCGTCGCTGTCTTTGAAACCGAATTTCGTCTCCGCCCTGTTTATGCTCGCCCAGATTGAGGCGCAGTCCGGCAATCTCAATGAAGCGATAGCGGCTACGGAACAGGCGGCTTCGTCTTCGCAAAACGACCCATCCATATTTTTCCAGCTTGGTCTGCTTTATTATCAAGCTAAAGAAATCAATCTAGCGCGGCTAGCTTTTGAAAGGGCAGTGTTGCTTGACGGAAATTACGCCAACGCCAGATATTTCCTCGGAATTATTTACGATAAACAGGGTATGAAGGAGCAGGCTCTGGCGCAGTTTGAGAGCGTCGCCCAGACCAATCCAGACAACGAGGAAGTTAAGAAAATTATTGGAAATCTTAAATCAGACAGAAGCGCTTTAAACGAAATTTCTCCGCCGGGCAAATCTCCGGAAAAAAGGGCGGAGCCGCCGGTTGAGGAAGAGGGTGAGGAATCCCAGTAAAAAACAATGCCCGGTAGGACAAATTATGATGTTTTTTGCTGGGTATTTAAAATTAAAAATAATATTAAAAAGTGATTGGTTGTTTTTTGGCAAGCAAGTTGCTTAACCAAAAAAAGAAAGCAATCATAATTTGTACTAACCGGAGTGGTAAGAAAAATTTTTAAAATCTTCAATCGCGAATTCGGCGGCCTGCACAAGGCCGCCTTGGTGTTGGCGGTTTCTTCGGTCGTGTCGGCGGCCTTCGGCTTGCTGAGGGACAGACTGCTGGCCTCAACTTTCGGCGCCGGCCAATCGCTGGACGTTTATTATGCCGCCTTCAAGATACCGGACTTCATTTACATCGCCTCTCTTTCCCTTGTTTCCGTAAACGCTCTTATTCCTCTTTTTCTGGAGAAAAAATCCGCTTCCGGCGAAGAGGCGAAAAAGTTTTTAAACGGCGTCTTCACTTTCTTTTCTTTGGCGGTGCTGATAATGGCCGGAACGGCTTATCTGGCAGCGCCTTATCTTTCCGGTTTTGTCGCGCCCGGATTTTCCCCCGAAGCTTCAGCGCGGCTGACGATCATAACCAGGATCCTCCTGCTCTCGCCGATACTGCTCGGACTTTCCAACTTGCTGTCGGGGGTCGTCCAATCGTACAACAAATTTTTCATTTACGCTTTAAGCCCGATTTTTTACAACATCGGGATAGTTTTGGGGATAATTTTTCTCGCCCCGCGCTGGGATATTTACGGGGTGGCCGCCGGGGTTGCTCTTGGCGCCTTTGCCCATTTAGCCGTCCAGTTGCCGACGATTATAAAGCTTGGTTTTATGCCAAAGTTAGCCGGAGTAAATTTAAAAGAAATTTTTAACTTGGCGAAACTTTCTTTGCCGCGGACGCTGGGGCTAGGGCTTAACCAGATAATTCTGCTTGTCATAACCGCCGCCGCTTCGCTTCTGGGAGCGGGGAGCATCGCCGTGTTCAACCTTTCCTATAACCTGCAGTCCGTTCCGTTGGCGGTAATCGGGATGAGTTACAGCGTAGCCGCTTTTCCGACATTGGCCAAACTTTTTGTGGGCAACCGGAAAGACGAATTTTTAAAATATTCTTCCGCCGCCGTCCGTCAGATTATTTTCTGGTCCATACCGATATCGGCTTTGGTGATAGTTTTGCGGGCGCAGATAGTGAGGGTTATTTACGGCGCCGGCAGTTTCGGCTGGCAGGACACGCGGCTTACCGCCGCCGCTCTGGCGCTCTTTGCCGTCTCCATCACCTCGCAGTCGCTGGCTGTGTTGTTTATCCGGGCGTTTTACGCCTCGGGCAAAACCTGGAAGCCGATAATGGCCAATCTTGTTTCCGCTTTCCTAATAATCGGGCTTATACCAATTTTTTTGAAGATTTTTTCCGGCTCTGATTATTCCCGTTCCTCTTTTGAAGGAGCGTTAAGGGTTTCGTCTGTGGGGGGCACGAGGGTATTGGCTTTGCCGCTGGCATTTTCTGTGGGCATGATTGCCAACTCCGTGATGCTTTTCGCGATGTTTGAGAAAAACTTCGGTGGCGTCTGGAGCGCGGCGAAAAAAACTCTTTATCAGGTTCTGGCCGCTTCCGCTTTAATGGCGGCCGTCTCTTATTTTTCACTGGGCGTTCTGGACGATGTTTTTGATATCAACACTTTAGCCGGCATATCGGCGCAAGGGGCGCTCGCCGCCGCCTCCGGCCTGGCGGTTTGGTTTTATTGTCTGCGTCTGGCGGGCAATAAAGAGCTGGAGGAAGTTATTGCTTCCTTTGCCAATAAATTCTGGAAGACGAAAGTGGTGGCCCCGGAACCGGAAAGTTTGGAGAAATAATAATTTGCTATCCACACCTTTTTATTTTTTTTGCCTGCCGATAAGGTAAAATATAACCAGCGGATAATATAATTTGCCACGAGCAAAAATGGAATTTTTTAAACATAAAATCCGCGGTTTTGTTTTTAAAAGAAACCCAATCGCTGTTGGGATTATTTTGGTTGTTTTTTCTTTCTTTTTAATCATCGGCAGAGGAGAGGTTTTGGCCTACGGTGAAATGTTCGCGGGGGGGGGGTAAATGCAAATAAAGAACAAGTTTCCGGATATTTCGCCGCCGCCGCCATTTCCGTTAAAGAACAATTTTCCAAAATCCAAAACGGCTACGCCGAAATTAAAATTAAAGAAAAAGAAACTCCGGATCAAAGCGCCGGAAAGAAAAACAATATCCGCGATAATTCTTTCGGCGGCAATGTTTTGGTTTCGGCGGCGAGCTTTTTCTTCCAAGGTTTTACCGACTCCGTTGTTTCCATTTTTAAATTCAAAGAAAAACAAAAATCATCAGATGATGAAGCGCGAAATCAAAAAGACGCGCCGGAAAATTTGCCTAAAGACAAAATCGCCGCTTCTCCCGCTTTGGCCCAACAGGCAAGCCCAGCCTCAAAACCGGTTTCTTCGTTATCATCGCCAAAAAATTCCGTGGCGGTAGCGGCAACCACAACAATAAAGAACAATCAAAAGCCTGCTTTAACTTCGGCGGAGAATAACGAAGGCCAATACAGGCAAGACATCGCCCGCCTCAACGCCAACTCCGCCTTTTTCGCCGGAGAGATAGTAAAACTCAACAATCAACTTTCGGAAATTCAAAACGGCAACGGCCAGGCAAAATCCGTGGAAGGTTTGGCCTTGCTCACCAACGCCAAAATATCGGATTTGGAAACGAGGTTGAGCAATCAGATTTCCAATCTCGCCGCCCAGACCTCCCGACAGTTCACCGGCGCTTATCAGACCATATCTCTCTCAAACAAAATAGACAACCTCTCCGGAATTACTATATCCAACGCCACTGTTTCCGGCGTCAGCGGCCTGACCGACGCCGACATTCCGGACGGCGTCACCGCTTCCAATTATCTGCCTTTAGCGGGAGGAAATCTGACGGGCAATCTGGGCATGGGGACGTCGTCGCCGTACGCGGCGCTTTCTGTTGTCGGCGAGATTGTTTCTTCCTTTTTCCACGCCACTTCCACCACCGCCACTTCCACTTTCTCCGGCCGCCTTCTCGCTACGAAAGCCCCGACTCTTCCTCACACCTTCTCCGTCTGGGATACCGGCACTGCCAACTCCAGCTTCCTTGACGCTCCGCTTGTCATCAATCCCGCTTCCGCCGTTGCCGACTCCAACCTCTTTGGCATCGCTGTTAACAACAATGTCAAATTTTTGGTTGACGCCGAAGGAGATGTTTTCGTGAGAAACCTCACGGCCACCGGCACCGTCAACCAGTCCAACACCACCATATCCACCCTAAGCGTTGAAAACGCCGCCACCCTGGGCGACGCCATCGGCGACACGGTAACCTTCAACGCCGGCGCGCTGGTATTCAACAACAAAGCCACCACCACTATTGCCGGCAGCGCCATCAACGCCTGGAGCATAGCCGGTAGCGCTTCTTCCATCCCTTACTTAAACATTTCTACCGTAAACGGCGGCCTCGTCGGCATCGGCACCACTTCTCCTTACGCCAAATTGTCGGTAGTGGGTCCCGTCGTCGCCGAATACTTCCACGCCACCTCCACAACCGCCACTTCTACTTTCGCGGGAGGGGTGTCTATTACTGGCACGGGAACAGGGCTTAACTTCGGTTCTAACACTCTCTTCTATCAAAACAACCAAAGATTTCTCACTTCATCAACTACATCAGCGGGCAACTTGACGATAGGGTATCAAACTCCGACAAGCATTGACGCGAGCGGAGGTCTTTACAACACGGGAGTGGGTTATCAGGCGCTGGGGAATGCCACCTCCACTTCTTACAACACCGCTTTGGGTTACCAGGCTCTCAAAGGAAGCGCTACGATTTCAAATACGGGAAGAAATACTGCCGTAGGATATTTGGCTCTCACAGGGAATACCACTGGTGTCAGCAACACTGTCCTCGGTTCTTATTCTATGAGAAATAATACTACAGGAAACTATAATGTAGCCTTAGGTCAACAAACCTTAGAACAAAACTCAACGGGGGAAAATAATGTCGCTATTGGGTATCAGACTATGCAATTAAATACCACAGGCTACTCCAACACCGCCAATGGTTATCGTTCCCTCTACTCCAACACTGAAGGTTATGACAACACCGCTAATGGTTATCAATCCCTCTACAACAACACTACAGGTAGAACCAACACTGCCAATGGTATGAATTCTCTCTACTCCAACACCACAGGGAACTATAATGTTGGTGTTGGAGATCGGTCTTTTTTCTCTAACACCACAGGCGCAGGCAATATTGGTCTCGGCTATTATTCAGGCTACGGAGATGGTTCAACAGTAGACCAACGCTCCGTCATTGACAACTACGCCACTTTTATCGGCTATCAAGCGTCAAGAAGCGAAGCTGTCGCAAGCACTTCCGCCCTTACGAACATCACGGCAATAGGCAAGAATGCCCGAGTGGGCGCTAGTAATAGTATTGTCTTGGGAGGCACAGGCTCTGACGCGGTGAATGTGGTCATCGGCACCACCTCTCCTTGGGCAAAACTATCCATCCTGAACACCTATGGATCTCAAACTCCTCTTTTTGATATTGCCTCCTCCACCTCTGCCGCTTATGCCACCAGCTCACTATTTAGAGTCAACGCAAATGGAAATGTTGGTATCGGCACCACTTCGCCGATGAGCTTCTTGTCCGTTTCCGGCAACGCCACCATTTGGAACGGCGCGACGCAAAGCGATCTCAAGGTTTACAACGGCGCCATTTGCGCCGATAACAACGGCTCCGCCAAATGCCAGGCGGCGCTCACCGCCGGCACGGTTTACGGCGATTCTTCCACCTTTACCGCTTCCGACGTGGCGGAAAATTATCCGGTCGCCGACTCTTCCATTGAGGCGGGCGACATCGTCGCCGTGGCGTCGTCTATTTCCGGCGCGAATAAAGAAAGAAAAGACGCTGACAAAAACAAACTGGAAGGAATGTACAAAGACGAAGCGGAGGCGATGAAAGGCATGCTCGCCGGTTCGGTGGTCAAGGCTGCCAAAGGCAATGCCGCCGCGGCTATAGGCATTATTTCCACCAAGCCGGGCGTTCTTCTGGGCGACATCACCGGCCTTAATTTGGAATCCGCCTTCAAGCCGGTGGCGCTTTCCGGAAGGGTTCCGCTGAAGGTAAACGCGGAAAACGGCGCCATAGAGCCGGGCGACAGGGTTACCGTTTCTTCTGCGGCGGGCGTGGGCATGAAGGCAAACGACGGAGACGTTTCGGTGGCCGTGGCCCTGGAGCCGTTTGACGGAAACGCTTCCACCACCGGCAAGATAATGGCTTTCGTAAAATTCGGCCAGGCTAAACTTGACCCTCAAATTCAGAAGCTGGCGAAAGGGGAGGCGGGTTTGTTTGACGGCTGGACGATAGACGGCCAAACGGGCGGGATAAAATCAAACTACATTCTTGATATGGGCGGCAAAAACATTGAGAATGTCCGCGCCATCATCGGCTCTGCCAATTGGAGCATAGACGAAAACGGTCTGCTCATAACCAAAGAAATAAGGACGGAAAAGTTGTGCGTCGGCGGCGTGTGCGTGACGGAGGAACAGTTCAAAAAAGTCTTCAATTCGCCAGAAGCGACATCGGATGTCGCTTCTTCGGCGTCATCATCAAGCTCAAGTTCCGCGGTATCGTCTTCATCAAGCCAAAGTTCAAATTATAACCAGAGTTCATCCGAGAGTTCCGCCGGTTCCTCGTCCAGTTCCGAGTCATTAAGCTCCTCATCGGCGGCGGAGTCATTATCGTCGGAAGCGGCTATCTCGTCATCCTCATTACCGGAAGCGTCATCGGCGGCAAGCTCCGAATCCAGTTCAGTGGAGGCGGGTTCGGAGTCAGTCATCCAATAATTTTAAAATGCAAAATGCAAAACGACAAAGAAAAATTTAAAAAATAATTTAAGAAAGTTTTTTCCATTTTAAATTGTCATTTTTATTTTTGATATTTGCGTTTTGATTTAGATTCTTGCCTCTCTTGCCAAATATTGCTAAGATTAGTTTGGTTATGAAAAACGCGAATAAAAAAACATTGTCTTACACGGTTTTTTACCAAACCGACCCGGAGGGCGGCTATGTGGCTTTCGCGCCATTTCTGCCTGGCTGCCACTCGCAAGGAGACACTTTGGAAGAAGCCGAAATGAACATCAAGGAAGCGATTGAATTGTATCTGGAAAGTTTGGCCGAACACGGAGAAAATTTCCCCATAGAAGAAAAAACCTTTTCGGGCGAAGTTAAAGTTCTGGCAAGGAGCCTTTAAAATATGAAATATCTCCCCGCTCTTAATTCCAAAAAAGTCGTTAAGGCTTTAAAGAAAGCGGGGTTTGTTGAAGACCGCCAAAAAGGCAGTCATTTAATCTTGGTTCACCCCGAAAGAAAGGTAAGAACGGTTGTGCCCGTTCATTTTGGTAAAACAATCAAAAAGCCTTTGTTAAAAGCAATCATTGAAGACGCGAAGATGTCAAAGGAAGAATTTCTTGAATTACTATAATAGCTGGAATTTGCGCGGATTTTTGCTAAGCTGGAGCTGACCCCATTAGATGTTTCTTGCTTGTTTAATCCAAGTAAGAAGCGTTTCTATTGGGAGCAAATAATTACCATGCAAGAATCACCACAGACATCTAACGGGGCAAATGTCGGACGAATCAGAAACTTTTCCATTATCGCCCACATTGACCACGGCAAGTCCACGCTGGCTGACCGGCTTTTGGAGGTGACCAATACCATAGAAAAAAGGAAAATGCAGGAGCAAGTTCTGGACAGCATGGAGCTGGAACGGGAAAGGGGAATAACTATAAAAATGCAACCGGTCCGGATGAATTACGAATTACGAATTAAGAATAACGAATCAAAAAACCTTGATTCTAAATTCATGATTCATAATTCTTCAGATTCAAAATTTATTTTGAATCTGATAGATACTCCCGGCCATATTGACTTCAATTACGAAGTTTCGCGGGCGCTGAAGGCGGTGGAAGGCGCCGTTTTGCTCGTGGACGCCACGCAGGGCGTGCAGGCGCAGACCATCACCAACGTGGAGATGGCCAAATCGCTTGGCCTTAAAATTATTCCCGTTTTGAACAAAATAGATTTGCCCACGGCCAGAATTGAGGAATCAAAAAAAGAAATCGTTGAATTTTTGGGCTGTGAGGAAAGCGAAATACTGCAAATCTCCGGCAAAACCGGACTGGGCGTTGACGCTTTGTTGGAGGAAATAGTCAAACGGGTGCCTCCGCCGAAATACGAATTTAAAGACAGTCCGCGGGCGCTGGTTTTTGATTTTGAGTACTCGGAGCACCAGGGGATAATAGTGTACGTGCGGGTGACGGACGGGACGATAAAAAAGGGCGACGAACTTTTGTTTTCCCAGGCCGGGGAAAGGTTCGTCGCCTCCGAAGTGGGCACTTTTTCGCCGCAGAGAAAAGCGGCCAAAGAGCTGTCCGCCGGAGAGATAGGCTATATCATCACCAACATCAAAAAAGCCAGCGTCGGCGCGGTGGGAGATTCCATCGTTTCCGCCGCCAATCCTCTGCCGCCTTTGGCCGGATACATGCAGCCGAAGCCGGTGGTGTGGGCCAGCGTTTACCCCGAATCGCAGGACGAGCTGGATAATTTAAGGCAGGCGCTGGAGAGGCTGAAGCTGACCGACAGCTCCATCTCTTTTGAAGAAGAATCCAGCGGGGCGCTGGGGCGGGGCTTTCGCTGCGGATTTCTGGGTATGCTGCACATGGAAATAATAGCGGAAAGGCTGAAACGGGAATTTAATCTTAAATTGATAGTGGCCGTCCCGACCACCACTTACCGGATATTGTTTACCGACGGCAAAGAAAAAGACATTTACTCGCCAGTGTTTTTTCCGGAGGAACATCTTATCGTTAAGCTTTACGAGCCGTGGGTGGAGATGCAGATAATGGTGCCGCCCGACAAAATCGGCCCGCTGATGCAAATTCTCCATGAACACGAGGCGGAAGTGGGAGAGATGGAACAGTTCGGCCAAAGAAGAACGGTGGTAGGGGTGAAGATGTCGCTTAGAGAACTGATGAGAAATTTTTTTGACGAGCTTAAAAGCGCCACCGCCGGCTACGGTTCGTTAAGTTATAAAATAACCGGGTTGCGGGAGGTACCCAAAGGGAGTATCGTGAAGCTGGACATCTGGATAGCCGAGGAAATCGTGCCGGCCTTTTCCCGAATCGTCAGCCGTAACAAAGTGCAGAAGGACGCCGAAGACGCGGTGGAAAAATTAAGAGAGCTGATTCCGCGCGCGTTGTTTACGATAAAAATACAGGCCAAGGCGCTGGGCAGAATACTGGCGGCGCGCTCCATCGCCCCGTTGAAGAAAGACGTCACCGGCTATCTGTACGGCGGCGACAGGACGAGAAAAATGAAATTGTGGCAGAAACAGAAACGAGGCAAGGAAAAGCTGAAGAAGCTGGGCCGAGGCAGCGTGGACATCCCGCAGGATGTGTTTATAAAGATGATGCAGGGGAAATAAGACTACGCGAACATCGGCAGAATAAGAGAAACTACCATGCCCAAGGCCGCGATAATGCTGATAATCATCCAGATTATTCGATGCCTTCTTTTTTGGCTGTGAGTTTTGTTGAACATAACATTATCTTAATTCAACGATGCGCGAATATCAAGAAAAGAAAAAAATCAAAAAACGGATTTACTCCAACTGGGCTTTCGCGCTGCTGGCGGCGCTGTTTGTTTTTCTTGTCTACTCCACGGTAAAAATTTACCTGAAGGGCAGGGCGGTGGGAGAAAACGCGGCGCGGGTCCGGGGCAATCTTTCCTCTTTGGAACAAGAAAAAGAAGAACTGGAGCGTGAAATCGCGCGGCTGCAAAACGCGGACGGCGCGGAAGAAGAATTGCGGAAAAAATTCAACATCGGAAAACGGGACGAAAAACTGGTGGTAATCCTGGATAAAAAAGAGGAAAATGTTAAAATATCCGGCGGAGAAGATGTGGGTTTTTTTGGGAAAATATGGCGGAGCGTAAAAAGCTGGTTTTGACGAACAGCGGAATTAGTTTAGTGGCACCCGCCCGCCACGCAAGCCAAGCAAGTTGTCTTGCTGGCGTTGCGGGCGGGGAACGCTTGCCCCATACAATAAGAATTGTACGGGGTGAATTTCCCAAGCAGACAAAATAACGCGGATATAGTTTAGTGGCAGAATGGTTGCTTCCCAAGCAACAGATCGGGGTTCGATTCCCCGTATCCGCAAAATTTATGTTGGAAATAAAACAAAACGAATCGTTGTCCAAGCACTGCACCTTCAGAATCGGCGGACCGGCCGGATATTTTGCCGTCGCCAAAAGCAGTGAAGAAATTCTAGAAGCGGTAAAATTGGCCGAGGACAAGAAGCTGCCTTTTTTTATTCTGGGCGGCGGCAGCAATATACTTTTCAACGACAAAGGCTTTGGCGGCGTGATTATCAAAGTAAACATCGGCGGAATAAGTCTTGATGGGGAAAGGGTCGTTGCCGGAGCCGGCGTTCTGCTTAGCCAAGTTATGAACTTTTCCGCCGACAACGGCTTGAGCGGGCTGGAGTGGTCGGTGGGAATTCCCGGCACCATCGGCGGGGCCGTCAACGGAAACGCCGGAGCTTACGGCCGTTCCGTTTCGGAAGCGGTGGAAAGCGTGGAGGTGTTGTCCGAGGAAAAACCCGGCGAATGGAATGTGAAAAATTATTCCAAAGAAGAGTGCCGCTTCAAATATCGCCGGAGCAAATTCAAACATATAGGCAACAGGGAAATAATCACGAAAGTCGTTTTGAAGTTTGATAAATCGGACAAGGAAAAGACCAGGCAGGAAATAAAAAATATCCTTATGGCCAGAACGGGCAAGGTGCCGCCGCGCCCCTCGGCCGGTTGCGTGTTCAAGAACATCAAGAAAGAGAACGGCGATTTGGTGGCCTCCATCGGCAAGCTGGTGGACCAGTGCGGTATCAAGGGCACCAGAGTCGGCGGGGCGGAAATTCCGGTACAGCACGGCAACTACATCGTCAACATGGGTGGCGCCACATCCGGTGACGTGAAGGAACTGATAAGGCTATGCAAAGGAAAAGTGAAAGAAAAATTCGGTTATGAACTGGAAGAAGAAATAATTGTGATGTAGAATACTGCAATGATGAAGCATTGGGTAATATCAATTTTGTCCGCCGCCATAATCTTCACGAGCCTTATCGGCCCGACGGCGGAAATAAAGACCTGGACGATTGTCGTGATGGGACTCACAATCTGTTTTGTTTCGCTGAGGGAAATAGCGCGGAGAAAAATTAGCAAAAAAATTTCAGAAAATATTTACGCGGAAAACAAAACTTCGGGAACGGAGATAATCCAAAATTAAATTAAACATAAAAAATAAAAATGCCTTTTGGAAACGCCGGAAGAATGGTTTTGAGGGAATTTAAGATTTTTTTTATTCTTGCGGCCGCCGTCGGCGTTTTTTCTTTTTCCGGCCATAAATTTTTCTGGCCGGAAGGTCCCGGCCATTATGAATACCTGGCTTATTCCGGAGAGTCCGTCACCCAGGATCTGGAAAAGGAGGTTAAAAAGCCGCTTCATGTAAAAACGCCGGAGGCCGTAAAAGGAATTTATATGACCAGCTGGATCGCCTCCAGAAAAGATTTAAGAGAAGGACTGATTAAACTGATTGAGGAAACGGAGCTGAACACAGTGGTCATAGACGTCAAAGATTACACCGGCAAAATAGCCTTTGAGGTATCCGATCCGTATCTGCAAAAAATAGGAGCGGCGGAAAAAAGAATAACAGATGTCAAAGAGCTGATAGACCGCCTTCACGGCAAAAATATTTACGCCGTCGCCAGGATCGCCGCCTTCCAGGACCCGTATATGGTCGGTTTGCGGCCCGATTTAGCCGTCAAAAAAAACGACGGTAAAACCGTCTGGAAAGACTACAAAGGCGCCGTCTGGCTTGACCCGTGCTCGCGCGAAGCGTGGAAGTACGTGGCCGCCATCGGCCGGGAAGCGGAAGCCGCCGGATTTGACGAACTTAATTTTGATTACATAAGATTTCCTTCCGACGGCAATATGAAGGACATCAAATACAATCTTTGCAACCCCAGTATCGCTAAATCTGATTTGCTGGAAGAATTTTTCATTTATTTGGATGAGGAACTGGCCGATGTTAATATTCCGAAGTCAGCGGATTTGTTCGGGATGGTCACCGTCAACACCGACGACCTCAACATTGGACAGGTTTTGGAAAAAGCCGAACCGTATTTTGACTACATTATGCCGATGGTTTACCCGTCCCATTACCCGAAGGGGTACAACGGCTACCAGAACCCGGCCGCCCATCCTTACGAGATTATAAAACTGGGAATGAGCAGAGCCGCCGAAAGATTGGTTGCCGCTTCTTCCACGCCAAGCAAATTAAGGCCGTGGCTGCAGGACTTTAACCTGGGGGCGACCTACGACGCGGCTATGATTCGCAAACAAAAGCAGGCCGTCTATGACTCAGGCCTGGATTCCTGGGTCCTATGGAGCCCGTCTAATAAATACACCACTGGCGCGTTGGATAAATAATATTTTTCGGTTATAATTAAGCCAATTTATGGCTGAAACCGTTAACAACAACATAACCTATTTCGGCGAGACGAACTTCCGCAACGAGCGCAAGAAATTCGGCATTAAGCGCAGGGACAGATCGCGCCATATGTACATCATCGGCAAGACCGGCGTGGGGAAAACGACCTTGCTGGAAAACATGGCCATCCAGGACATCGTGGCGGGAGAAGGCGTGGGTATTGTTGACCCGCACGGAGATTTCGCCGAAAAAATGCTCAAATTCATCCCGAAGGAGCGCGTGGAAGACGTTTTGTATTTCGCCCCGCACGACCTGGACTGGCCCATCGCTTTTAACGTGATGGAAAACGTTGACCCGACACAGCGGCACCTGGTGGCCAACGGTTTGCTCGGCGTGTTTAAAAAAATCTGGCCGGACGTCTGGTCGCCCAGAATGGAATATATTTTAAACAACTGTATCCTGGCCTTGCTGGAATATCCGGACTCCACGCTCCTAGGCATTAACCGGATGCTCTCGGATAAAAAATACAGAGACGAAGTCATTTCCAAAATAACCGACCCGGTCGTCAAAGCTTTTTGGATTGACGAGTTTTCAAAATATTCGGAGAGGTTTATGACGGAAGCGGGCGCCGCCATTCAGAACAAAGTCGGTCAGTTCATCTCCAACCCGATAATCAGAAACATCGTCGGCCAGCCCAAATCTTCGTTTGACTTGAGGGAAATAATGGACCAGAAGAAAATACTTCTGATGAATTTGTCCAAGGGCCGTATCGGCGAAGAAAACTCCAGGCTTATCGGCGCCATGCTGATTACCAAAATTTATCTGGCGGCGATGAGCCGCGTGGACGTGCCGGAGAAAGACAGGCAGGACTTCAATCTCTTCGTGGACGAGTTCCAGAACTTCGCCAACGAATCCTTCAAAGATATTTTGTCGGAAGCCAGGAAATACCGCCTTAACCTCATTTTGGCCCATCAATACATAGCGCAGATGGACGACAGCGTCAGAGACGCCGTCGTCGGCAACGTGGGAACTCTGATAACTTTCCGCGTCGGCGCTTACGACGCCGAAGTGCTGGAAAAAGAATTCGCGCCGGAGTTTGACGTGCAGGACATAGTCAGCCTCGGCTTTGGCAGCATTTATCTGAAGCTGATGATAGACGGAATGGCCTCAAGGCCGTTTTCCGCCGCGACTTTGCCGCCCATCCAGGTCAAAGTCGAACCGCGCGAAGAAGAAATAATTGAATCCTCCAGGGCCAAATACGCCTCCTCGCGCCAGGAAGTGGAGGAAAAGATAGCCGAGTGGCACGCCCAGCTGGCCGAAGAGTTGAAGGCGGAAAAAACTGCCCCGCAGGTGCGGCGTTCCATACCTCATCCGTCCGCCGGACGGGAAGCCAAACCTCAGGTTTACGAAGCGCACTGCTCCGTTTGCGGCAAAAAAACGTATGTCCCTTTCCAACCGGATGGCAAGCGGGCGATTTATTGCAAAACCCACCGACCCGCGCCGCAGTCGCAGCAGGCTCCGCGGGCAAAAGAAAGGTTTCCGGCTTTCGGCGGCGGAGGCGAAATAAGGACGCTCGGCTCCGGATTTAAAAAAAGACAGGATGTTGAAGCGGCTATGTCGCTAAACGATCTGGAAAAGAGGAAAAAAGCCGAGCCGAAACTGGACGAGTTGAAAAAAATAATTGACGAGGCCATAGGCGATAAAAAAGAAGACGAGCCGGAAGAAAAAGACCCCGGAATTTCTCTCGCTGGTTTGGGAGGCGGCGGTAGCAGCCACCAGGACGATTACGAAGAAGGATATTACGAGGAAGACAACGAAGAGGTTGCCGGACCGTCAGAGGAACGCGCGGACGAAGAACATGGAAAGAAAAACGAGGCGGCGGTCAATATCGGGACAAAAGGAAACAACGAGTCGGAAAATAAAGGAAAAAACGGGGAAAAAATTTTAAAGCCCGGCGATAAAATTAAATTCGGCTAGTCCAATGAAAAAGTCATCTTTCTCTTTTGTAACGCTTATTCTAATGGCGGTTTTGTTAGCGGCGCCTTGTTTCGCGAAAGCGGCGGTTGTGATAAACGAGGTTGCCTGGATGGGGACGGCCGTTTCCGCGAACAACGAGTGGCTGGAGTTGTACAACAACGGCAACTCCGAAGTTGATTTAAACGGTTGGACACTGAAAGCGGCCGACGGCTCGCCGGAAATTGATTTTTCCAGCGCGGCTGTTAAGACTATTCCCGCTAGTGGATTTTATTTGCTGGAAAGAACAGACGACTCGTCGGTTCCGGAAGTAAAGGCGGATGCCATCTACACCGGCGCCCTTTCCAACGATGGTGAAGTTTTGATTTTAAAAGACAAAGAAGGGACGGAAGTTGACCGCGTTGACGCCGGAAGCAAGTGGCCGGCGGGCGACAACGCCGCCAAATTAACTATGCAGAAAGCGGACGGCGGCTGGATTACGGCCGCCGCCACTCCAAAAGCTGCCAACGCTTCCGGCGGCCAGTCCTCGGTTCAAGCTTCTTCGGCGGCCTCAGGAGTGGCTCAAGCCTCAAGTTTTTTTTCCGGCCAGACAAGCCAATCCGGTTCAGTCGCTGTAGCCTGGCCGGTTGAACCGCGAATTTACGCCAACGCCGGCGGGAATAAAAGCGGAGTCGCCGGCGCCGGAGTGTTGTTTGAAGGCGCGGCGCTGGGGTTTAAGGAAGAACCTTTGGAAAACGCCAGGTATTTATGGAACTTCGGCGACGGCTCTTTCGCCGAAGGAAAAAACGTAAGACATTTTTACAAATATCCCGGGGAATACATAGCCGTGCTGGACGTCGCTTCCGGCCAGTATTCCGCTTCCGACAGGGTAAACGTAAAAATCGTTCCGAGTAAACTTGAGATAATTGAAGCCGGCGGTGAATTTATAAAATTTAAAAACGGTTCTGACGCGGAAGTGGACGTTTCCGGCTGGTTTGTAAAATCAGGGCAAAATATTTTTACATTTCCGGCCAATTCTTTTATTGGCGCCGGAGCAACCCTGACTTTATCTTCCGACGTTTCAAAAATAAAAATTGGCGCCGGACAAACGGCGGAGCTGTTATACCCTAGCGGTTCGATCGCATTTTCTTTCTCGCTTCGCGAAACACCCTCGCAATCTCAATCTAATCTTCATGCTATTCCGCAGGGCGTGCCTATATCGACATCGAACGTCAATATAAGTTCAATTTCTCCGGCGAAAAATATTTCATCAGTAAATTTTGTCAACAAAAACCAAAAGCCGGCAACGGTTGTCGGCTTTGGAGCATCAACATCGCCGCCAGAAAATCAAGCCGCTAACATTATTTACGCCGCCGGAGAAAGAGGAAATCCGGGTTCCGGCTGGAAGAAATGGCTTTATTTAAGCCTTGGACTGGGGATTTTCGGCGGAGGAGGACTGTTTCTTGTACGCCGCGACGGTGGCGCTTAGCATTTTCTCCAACGAAAATTCTTTGGTTATCTTTTCGTGAAGATTTTTGGCCAGATTTTCGCGCAGGGTTTTGTCTTCAACCAATTTTTTTATGGCGCGGGCCAGCGCTTCCGGATCAGCCGGCGGGACGAGTAGGCCGTTTTTGTCGTCCTCTATTATTTCCAGAATACCGCCGATGTTTGAGGCTACGACCGGCAAACCGGCCAAGCCCGCTTCCAAAATCACATAAGGCAAACCTTCTTTTATGGACGGCAGAACAAAGATGTCGAAGTTTTTGAGATAACGCGCGGCGTTTGGAATGTTGCTGATTATATTTAATTTAATTCCGGGAACAATTTTAGCCGCCTCCGTCAGATAGGCGTGGCCTTTGTTTTTAGCCGCTTCGCCGATGGTGCCGACGACGAATTCTTTTTCCGTTCTTTCTTCAAAATTATAGTCTTCCGGTTTAACTCCGTTGTGAATGACAAAAAGTTTTTTTCCCGGCGCGATTTTATTTTTTAGCGCTTCGTTGTAATCGTTTCGGGAAACGCAGATTATTTTGTCGTAGAACAGGCAAGTAATTTTACTGGCAAATTTGATGAGTCGTATTTGCCAATCTGGTCGGTCTTCCAAAAAAGCCCAGCCGTGAACGGTAAAAACAGCCAATGGTTTTGAAGGCGAAGAGGCGGGCAAGTTCGTTTTGGAATCATTCCCGTTATGTCCTTGATGGAAAAATGAACTTGCCCGCCTCAAAGCGGAGTAAACAACGACCGCCAGCCCCGCCACGCCGCCGGCTTTGGAGCTGGAAACGTGGACAATGTCCGGTTTCTCTCTGAATAGGATTTTAATAATTTCAAAAAAGGCTAGAAATTCCTTCAAAATATTTACATTACGCTGGAAGTTTTTAATTTCAAAATATGGCAAACCTTCCGCCTTTATTTTATCGGCCATCGGGCCGCTTCCGCCGCCAGCCACCGCCGCTTGAAATTTATCTTTGGGCAGATTTACGGCTATGTCATGCACGTATTTTTGCGCGCCGCCCCATACGGATTTGGTGATAATAAACAGGACTTTTTTCATTGATTTTTGGGTTATTTTGGTGTATCATTGACAATATAGCATATTTATGGATTTTTATAAAGACAGCCCTAAATTGGGCAAAAAACGGGCACTGATTTTTTCTATGGCTTATGTTCCGTTTGTGGGCGGGGCGGAATTGGCGGTTAAAGAAATTACGGACAGAATAGAAGATTTTGGCTGGGACTTAGTCACGCTCCGTTTTGATAAAAACCGACCAAAATTTGAAAAAATAGGCAATGTGAATGTTTACAGAATCGGCGGCGGAAAATTATTGTTTCCGTTTCTGGCTTTCTGTAAAGGGTTAAGACTGAACAGGAAAAACAAACACGACGTCGTTTGGTCTATTATGGCCAACCGCGCCGGATTTGCCGCTCTCTTTTTTAAATTTTTTAATCCCAAAGTTAAATTTTTGCTGACATTGCAGGAGGGGGATAATTTGGATTATCCGGAAAAAAGAATGGGGATTTTAAAATTTATCCTTAATCCGTTTTTCAGGGGTATTTTCAAGCGCGCCGATCATGTCCAGGCGATAAGCAATTTTTTGGCCGACTGGGCGAAGGAGATTGGGATAAAAACGGATAAAATTGAAGTGGTGCCGAATGGAGTAAGCTTGGAGAAACATCAAGGACCGACCTTGATGCCGGCATCAAGGTCGGTCCTTGATGTAGAGAGTAAAAAAATTATAATTACTACCTCCAGGCTAGTGCATAAAAACGGAGTGGACATTCTCATTAAAGCGGCGGCAAGGTTAAAAGCCTTAATTCCTGATTCTTCATTCGTAATTCAAATCCTTGGCGCGGGGCCGGAGGAAAAAAAGTTGAAAGATTTGGCGAAGGAATTAGGGGTTGAAGATATTGTAAAATTTTTAGGTCATGTGGATCCGGAAAAAATTCCGGAATATTTAAACCAAGCCGATATGTTCGTACGAGCTTCCAGGACGGAAGGCTTGGGCAGCTCTTTTTTGGAGGCGATGGGGGCCGGGTTGCCTGTTATTGGTACGCCGGCAGGTGGCATCGTTGATTTTTTAAAGGATGGAGAAACAGGGTTATTGGCGGCGATTGACAACCCGGACGATTTGGCCGATAAAATAAAAACGCTTTTGGAAAACAAGGAACTGGCCGCTAAAATAGCGGAGAACGGCAGGCGGCTGGTCGTGGAAAAGTATCCTTGGGAAAGCGTCGCCGCGAGAATGAAGGATATATTTTTGAAATTATGGAAGTAAAAAAGAAAATATTGATTTGTAGTGGGATATTTCCGCCCGAGATCGGCGGCCCGGCCACGTACGCCAAGCTGCTGCTGGAAGAATTGCCTAAGTCTGGATGGGAAGTAAAGATTGTCACTTACGGGGACTCAAAACTAAAAAATAAAAAATCGGAAAAGAATGAAGGTGTTCATATTGTCGGCAAAGAGCAGAATCTCGTATTTAGATATCTGAAATATTTTTTTGCTGTTTACAGGCTTGCCAAATGGGCAGATGTCGTCTACGCGCAGGGGCCGGTCAGCGAAGGTTTGCCGACGATGCTGGCCTGCCTGTTGCGGGGTAAAAAATATATTTTGAAGGTCGTGGGCGATTACGCCTGGGAGCAATCCTGCCAAAGATTCGGAGTCAATGATCCGCTGGATGAATTCGTGGTAAAAAAATATTCCTTCCGCGTGAGTCTGCTGAAAAAAATTCAGTCCATGGCGGCCAAAAGAGCGAAGGAGGTGATAGTTCCGAGCAAGTATTTAAAAGGTATAGTGATGAAGTGGGGGGTGAAAGAAAAAAAGATAACAGTGGTCTACAACTCATTTGAGTTTCCGGAACGTCAGGCAAGCAAAGGCAAGCTGAGGAAAAAAATGGATATGTCCGGAATAGTCGTCGTCTCCGCCGGGCGGCTGGTGCCGTGGAAGGGTTTCAAAGAGCTTGTCGGCGTCGTGCCGGAGGTTGCCAAAAAAATTCCCGACATCCGGCTTGTAATAATCGGAGATGGTCCGGAGAAACAAAAAATCGAGGAGCAGATAAAAAAACTCGGATTGGAAAATCGGGTTGTTTTGACCGGCAGGGTAGAACGGAAATTGCTGCTGGATTACCTTGAAGCAGGGGATTTGTTTGTTTTAAACACGGGCTACGAGGGATTTTCTCATCTGCTGATGGAGGCGATGGCTATGGAGATACCTGTTCTTACCACTGACGCCGGCGGGAACGTCGAACTGGTTGAGAACGGGGAAAACGGAGCGCTTATTGCGGTCGGGGACAATGAAGCGCTAAAGGAAAACATGATAAGGCTTTGCGGCGACAGCGCTGCCCGGTGGCAGCTGGCGCAAAACGCCAAAATGAAAATAAAAGAATTTACCAGGGAAAGAATGCTGGAAGAAACGGAGCGCGTTTTAAACGCGATGATTTCAAAATGAAAATATTAAATTTAAGCCTGGATAATTCCGTTTTGGACCCGGAATCAAAAACGGCGAAAAGAATCGCCGAATACGGCAATTTGGTTGACGGTTATTTTGTCGTCGCGCCAGGTAAAGACAAAAAAGAGGCAAAGATTTCGGAAAAAGTTTTTGTTTATGGCGCCGGAGAGCGAAGCCGGGTTTTTAAATTGGCAAACGTCTGTCGCGCGGCAAGAAAATTGCTGAAGGAAGAAAAAATTGACGTGATTACCGTCCAGGATCAGTATTATCTGGCTTTGCTTGGATTATTTCTGGCGCGGAAGTTCAAAACGGGGTTGGAGTTGCAAATACACGGGTTTGAAAAATACTCCGGCTTGAGAAAAATGATTGCCGGATTTGTAATACCGAGAGCCGACGCCGTCAGGTGCGTGAGTCAAAGGCTAAAAAGACAACTGATAAGCGAGTTTGGAGTAGGGGAGGAAAAAATAACGGTGGCGCCGATAAATGTAAATCTCAGATCTCAAACCTTGCCTACCGGCAGGCAGGTCTCAAATATAAAATCTGTTGAAATCAAAACGGAAAATGACAAATTTATATTTCTGACGGTGGGCAGATTAGTGCCAGTAAAGAATATCGGTTTGCAAATCGGCGCGATGGCGGAAGTGGTGAAAAAATATCCGAACGCGGAATTGTGGATTGTCGGCGACGGACCCGAAAGAGCAAGTTGCGAATGGCAAATAGCGAATGGTAAATTGGAAAATAATATAAAATTGTTTGGCTGGCAAAAAAATCCGGAAGAGTTTTATAATCAGGCCGACGCTTTTTTGCTCACCTCCAATTACGAGGGCTGGGGGATGGCGGTAGTGGAAGCGGCCAGTTTCGGTTTGCCGATTATAATGACCGATGTCGGCTGTGCCGGAGAATTTATAGAAAACGAAAAAAGCGGATTGGTTGTTCCTGTCGGCGGCAAAATCGAACTGGAGGAAGCCATGGCCAGATTGATGGAAGACGGTGTTTTAAGAAAAAAGCTGTCCGAGGGGGCTTTGTTAGCC
>JABWAS010000001.1 GCA_013360865.1 Candidatus Paceibacter sp. | reverse complement strand
TCAAAATACTCATTTAAAATTCTAGGCTCAATTAAGACGCGGTATGGTTCTTTCTCGTAAATCAACTCCCCGTCTTTAATAATCCCGTATTTCAATTCCGGACTTTGGGCGACGTCCATCATTACCACGTCAACCTTGTCCGTGCCAAGCGCGCGAGAAATTTTATCCTGGATGGAAAATTTCAAGGCAAAAATTTTATCGGTTTTTCTTTCGCCCGTGTAAATTCCAAAATCGTAGTCGCTAAGCGGCCCGCTTTCTCCTTTAGCTCTTGAGCCGAAAAAATAAACCAGTTTTATTTCAGGGTAAATTTCAAAAATTGGAATTAATTGTTTTATTTCCGCGCTCTTCATCAGCTTTAATCTACCACAAAAGCACAGGAAATGAAAACTTCCAACGGGTCAACTTGCCTTGCTAAAAATGAAATGCTAGGAATGGGGCATGACGCCGGAGCAGGAGGAGAAAATAAGGAAAATATTTTCGGAAAGCCGCTCTTTTGCCATTATCTGCGGTAAGAATTCTCCGGAAGAAACTCTTCTGGCGGCGGAAGCGTTCGCCCGCTTGCTGAAAAACGACGGCGGCCACCAATACTCCGTGATTCAACTGCCGGAAAAAGACACCGCGTTCCGCCAAAAATGGGCGGACATTCTGCCGCCGGACAATAAATCTTCCTTAATCCACTCGTCCTCGATTTTAATCCCGAAAGACAAGGTGGACATCAAAGAAATATCCTACTCCGAGGACGAGCAATACGTAAAAATAAACATAAGCTCAACCAAAGAAGAGGTTGTTGGGGAAAACGTCGTTTTTAAAACCATGCCGGCAAACGTGGACGCGGTCATTTATTTTTCTCCGCGCGCGGAAAACAAGATTGAAGAATCTTTGGCGGCGGAGGCGGCCAAAAAAATAATTTTTCCGCCGGAAGAAAAGACGATAATAATCGCGCCGGCGGCGGAGACGGACACCCTGGCCGGAAAAGTTTACGACATATTGCTGGCTGCCGGAAAATCAGGGAGCCTGCCTGCCGGCAGGCAGGCGCTCCGGGCTGATAAAAATTCCGCTTCCCTGCTTCTGGCTTCTTTGCTGACGGAAACCAGATTTTTAAAAAAGTCGCTTGGCGAGAAAACGGCCGGCATCTTGGCCGCGCTGCTCAAATCCGGCGCCGAGCAAGATAAAATAAGCAAAGTTTTTTTGGAAAAAAGCGACAACGAAGCAAAACTGTTCGGCCGCGCTTTGGCCAGAACAGCTTCCGACGGCGGCCGCGGCTTGGTTTGGACTTTTCTTTCCGAGCAAGACCTGCAAAAAACGGGGCTTATCGGCGCCGGCGAAGCCGTTTTCGCCGGTATCGGCGGCCAGATTTTTGACTTTTACCCGAATGTGTCTTTGGCGGCGGTGCTCTGGCAGAAAAACGATTCCGTAAAATGCCTTATCCGAAGCAGTTCCCCGCGGGAGCGCTCCGGCGCGGCCGAAAAAATCCGGCTGGCGCTGAATTGCGAAGACAAAGGAGCGTATCTGCTGTGCGGGCCGTATAAAAATTTTTCCGAAGCGGAGCTGAAGATAAAAAACGCGTTGAAAGAGGTCCCATAAAAGGATAGAATATATAGTAATAACAACAATGCCCGGTAGGACAAATTATGATGGTTTTGCCGGGCATGACAAAAGTCGCAGTATTAAAAATAAATTGATTGTTTAATTGTTGGAGGTTTGTTGAACTAAAAAACATAGGCAATCATAATTTGTACTAACCGGGATGCCAATCTTTGAGGACGACAAAAAACAAGAGCAAATAGAGGAGATGAGAAAAAAGGAAGCCGAAGACCTGGCTAAAATCCTTTCCCAAAGATACGGCCTGCCATACTTAGACCTTTCCGGAATAACCATAGACATAGACGCTTTAAAGATACTGCCGGAGGCGGAAGCCCGCGAGGCGAAAATGGCCGTTTTCCAGAAAGTCGGCCAGAAGCTCCAGACGGCCATAGAAAGCCCGAATCCGGAAAAAACAAAAAGAACCGTCAAAGACCTTGAAAACAAGGGGTACAAAATAAACCTGTTCATGGTTTCCGAAGAAAGCCTCAAAAACGCCTGGAAGAGGTACGCCGAGGTGCCGCAATACGAAGAAATAGCAAGGGGCGTCATAGACATTTCCTCCGAGAAACTGGAAGAATTTTTAAAGCAAACCTCCACTCTTGAAGATTTGAAAAATATCTTCGTCGCCTCCGCCGCCACCCAGAAAAACCGTAAAATTTCCGAAGTTCTGGAAATAATTCTGGCGGGAGCCATCGCCGCCGACGCTTCCGACATCCACATTGAACCGCAGGACGGCCAAGTGAGGCTTCGGATGAGGCTGGACGGCGTGCTCCACGACATCCTTTCCTTTGATTACAAAGTTTACAACCTCCTCCTTTCCAGAATTAAGCTGGTTTCCGGCCTGAAGCTCAACATCCACAATCAGGCGCAGGACGGGCGCTTCAGCATCAGATTGGCCAAAAAAGAAATAGAAGTAAGATCGTCGGTCATCCCAGAATCTTACGGCGAATCTATAGTGTTGAGAGTGCTCAATCCGGAATCAATAGACATCCGCATGGAAGGTTTGGGCATGGAGCCGCTGTTGTTGAGTATAGTGGAAAAGGAATTAAAAAAGCCCAACGGAATGATTCTAACCACCGGTCCGACCGGCTCCGGCAAAAGCACCACCCTCTACGCTTTCCTCAAAAAAATCTACACGCCGGGCACGAAAATAATCACTTTGGAGGATCCGGTGGAATACCACGTGGAAGGAGTGGTGCAAACGCAGGTGGAGGAAGCGAGCGGCTACACTTTCTCCAACGGACTCCGCTCCATCCTCCGGCAGGATCCAGATGTTATAATGGTGGGCGAAATAAGAGACCTGGACACGGCCAGAACGGCCATGAACGCGGCGCTGACCGGCCACTTGGTGCTCTCCACGCTCCACACCAACAATGCCGCCGGCACGATCCCCCGCCTGGTGGACTTGGGAGTAACGCCGTCGGCCATCGCGCCGGCCGTCAACTTGACGATGGCTCAAAGACTGGTGAGAAAGCTGTGCGACAAGTGCAAAGAAAAAACTCCGGCCAATGCCGAAGAGTCGGAAATTGTCAGAAAAACCATCGCTTCCCTGCCGGAAAATTATCCCAAACCGGAAACGGGCGAAGTTTTTCTCTGGCGGGCCAAAGGCTGCCCGGCCTGCAACAACATAGGATATAAGGGAAGAATAGGCGTTTTTGAAGCCATTTTGATAAACGAGGAGCTGGAGCCGCTTATTCTGACCAGCCCGGGCGAAACGGAAATACTTAAAGAATCAAGAAAGCAGGGCTTGCCGGACATGAAGCAAGACGGCGTGCTGAAGGTTTTAAAGGGAGTGACATCGCTGGATGAATTGCAGAGAGTTGTAGATGTTTAAAAACAAAAAATCCGCCCCGTAAATCTCTAAGCAACACTTTTAATATGGGTACCAAAAGTTTAGAATATCTTTTAAGGATGGTTCCAGAAATCTCCGACAAGTCGGAGCACCAAAACGTCCTTTAAAGGTATTCTGGTATTCCGCCGAAGGCGGAACGTTGCTTAGAGCTTTACGAGGCGGATTAGTTTCGTAGAAGCCTGTGTTTTTTCAATTTCATCACCACCATAGCAGATAATAATGCAAATGTCAAGCCAAAACGCCGATAATTTAAAAAATGGCAAGGCCAGCGCTTTTTTGGACAAAGCGCTGGATCAGACGTTGCGACCCCAAAAATGGGCCGAATATATCGGCCAGGAGCTGATAAAAAAGAACCTGCACATACTCATCAAGGCCGCTTCGGAACGCCAGGAAAACATTGAGCACCTCCTTTTTTACGGCCCGGCGGGTCTGGGCAAAACTACCTTGGCCCATTTGATAGCCAAAGAACTGGGCGCCCAGATAAAAATCACTTCCGGGCCGGCCATTGAGCGCGTGGGCGACCTGGCTTCCATACTTACCAACCTATCCGCGGGCGACATTCTTTTTATAGACGAAATCCACCGGCTCAACAAAACAGTGGAAGAAATTTTATACCCGGCCATGGAATCCCGCTCGCTGGACATCATTATAGGCAAAGGCCCTTCGGCCAGAAGCATCCAGCTAGAACTGCCTCCGTTTACGCTGGTGGCGGCCACTACCAGAATCGCCCTGCTCTCCTCCCCTCTCCGTTCTCGTTTTTCCGGCGGAACCTTCCGGCTAGAATTTTATACCCCCAGAGAGGTGCAAAAAATAATCACCCGCTCCGCCGGCATATTGGGCGTTGTCATTTCTCCGGACGCCGCTGAAGAAATTGCCAAAAGAAGCCGCCAGACACCCCGCTTGGCCAATCATTTTCTAAAACGCTGCCGCGACTACGCCCAGATACACAACAAAAACGAAATTGACGCCGTTTCGGCCAAACAGGCTCTGGACATGATGGAGATAGATGAATTAGGGCTCAATAACAACGACCGCCGGATATTAAGCGTTTTAATAGAAAAGTTCAAAGGCGGCCCCGTCGGCCTGCAAACCATCGCCGCCGCCACTTCCGAGGACGAGGCCACTATTGAGGAAGTGTACGAACCGTACCTTCTCCAGCTCGGCTTTCTGGAGCGCACTCCCCGCGGCCGCGTCGCCACCGAAAACGCCTACAAACACCTCGGCCTGACCCAGATTCAAAAAAACCTGCTGTAATTTATTTGGCTTGTTTTGGCTGTGCCGTTTTGCTATCATTCAAATAATGCAAAAGGAAGAAATAAAAAAGAAAATAGCGGAAGCTATATCAAGCGACCCCGCCAAAAACGATATTGAAAAGGCGTCTTTATTCGGCTCTTTTTTAAACAACAAGGCAAGAAACGACAGCGATGTGGATATTCTTGTTGAGTTTAAGCCAACTGCCAAAATTGGATTTTTTGAATTCGTCCGTTTGCAAAGACGTTTGAGCGATTTCGTCGGGAAAAAAGTTGACCTTTTGACGCCGGAGGCTCTTAGTAAATTTTTTAAAGAGAAAGTTATCAAGGAATCCGAACTTGTCTATGGAGGAAAATAGAGATAATGTTTATCTTCAGCACATTCTGGAAGCGATCGAAAGTATTAACGAGTATTTGCGCGGTCTTGACTATGAATCTCTATTGAAAGACAAAAAGACTATTGATGCCGTGGTGCGTGAACTGGAAATTATCGGCGAGGCGGCCAATAATTTAAGTGATGATTTTAAGAAGAAGCACCCCGAAATTCCCTTTCGCGACATGTCGGACATGCGCAATGTCTTGATTCATGAATACTTCGGCGTAAACACGAAAATCGTTTGGGATACTTGCCAGGACGATTTGCCAAAACTGAAAGAAGTAATAAAGGCCATCATTGTGGCGTAATTGTGTTAACCGTGTACACAAAATCCACGGAGAGAAAATCTCTTGATTCTTGGTTCCTAATTCTTTATTCTTACTTTATGGCCGGGCATAATAAATGGACTCAAATAAAGAGGCAGAAGGCGGTGGTTGACGCCAAGAGGAGCAAGGTTTTTTCCCGCTACGCCAAAATAATCGCTTTGGCCGCCCGCAAAGGCGACGACCCGGGCACCAACTTCGAGCTGCGCGCCGCCATAGACAAAGCCCGCTCCGAAAACATGCCCAAGGAAAACATAGAACGCGCCATCGCCAAAGATTCCGGCAAAAGCGGCGAAGCCCAGCTGGAAAGCGCCCGTTACGAAGCCTACGGCCCGGGCGGCGTGGCTATGATCATAGACGTTATCACCGACAGCAAAAACCGCGCCGTGGCGGAAATAAAACATATCCTTAATGAAAAAGGCGGCAAGTTCGCCGAGCAGGGTTCGGTTTTGTGGGCTTTTGAGTTAAGCGGAGAAAAACCGTCCGCCAAAATAACCGTGGAACTCTCCTCCGCCGACAAAGAGGCGCTGGAGAAACTTATTGAAGCGCTGGAAGAAAGCGAAGATGTGCAGGAAATTTTTACAAATTCAGTGAAAAGTTCATAAAGTTTATAAAGTTCGTAAAGTTAAAATCTAAAATCAAAACTTTCAACTTTATAAACTTTCAACTTTATAAACTTTATGTTAATCCTCGGCATTGATCCCGGATTTGAACGGATGGGTTTCGCCGTTTTGGACAAAAGCGGCCCAAAAGAGAAGCTCGTCTATTCCTGTTGCATTGTAACCAAAAGAAGCGACCCGCACGAAAAACGCCTTTTGCATATCCGCCAAAATTTAAACAAAACAATTTCCGAATTCAGGCCAAAAGTTATGGCGATTGAAAGCCTCTTTTTCGCCGGAAACCAAAAAACGGCCATTAAAGTGGCGGAAGCCCGCGGCGTCGCGCTGTGCGCGGCGGCGGAAAATAATCTGCGTGTCATGGAACTAACCCCTTTGGAAGTAAAAATGGCTCTAACCGGCTACGGAAGGGCGGAAAAGGAACAAGTGCGGAAGATGATCGCGGCAATTTTAAAACTGGAGAAACCGGCCAAGTATGACGATGAAATGGATGCCATAGCTATAGCTTTGGCAGCTTCGCCTCGCCAAATTCAAGCAGATAAATAAAATTATCCACAGCTCCGGCGCAAATTACTTTACATTTTTTTTATTCTTGCTAAAAATAATCAATTATTGGTCGTTTTTAAAAAATATTTAAAAAATAATGGATTTAAATATTGATTTGCCGCTTTTTGCCGCGGCGAAAATCAACAACAGCGGCGACACGGAAGATGAGGAGGAAGACATGAGAGGAACCTTCCATGGAGCCGACGATGAAGACTGGAGCGACGACAGCGACGAAGAAGACGAGATTTACGGCAGCATGTTTGACGAAGAATAAACCCCCGCACCTGTTTAGGTATAGTAAAGCGTGAGCCGATGATTTTGCGTTTACATGTGTGGGGGTAAAACGCTCCAGATATGATTTTAAAAACCATCCCGCTTAAAGCGGGATGGTTTTTATTTCTACCATATCGGCTATAATCAAAACAATGAGAAAGTTTAAAAAAGGCGTTAAAAAGCGGATAATCCGTATTTTACTATGGTTCGCGGCGGCGGCCATGATGCTGGCTGTTTTATCCTCCCTAGCGGTGGTTTACTGGGTCGCTACCCTAAAAATCCCGGACATTGAATCTTTGGGTGAGGTTAAAGTGGCCCAATCCACCAAAATATACGACCGCACGGGCAAAATCGTCCTTTGGGACATTCATGAAGATATCCAACGCACCGTCATTCCAATTGAAAACATTTCCCGCCACGTAAAAAACGCCACCATCGCCATTGAGGACTCTTCTTTCTACCAACATAAAGGAGTTGATTTTCTAGGTATTATGCGGTCGGTATTGGTTGACCTAAAATCGGGAAAATTAAAACAGGGCGGCTCCACTATCACACAACAATTGGTTAAAAACACCCTTTTAACCAAAGATAAGACATTTTCCCGAAAAATTAAGGAAATAATTCTTACAATGAAAATAGAAAAGGTGCTTTCCAAAGAACAAATTTTGGAACGCTACTTGAACGAGATACCTTACGGCGGCAGCAGTTACGGCATAGAATCGGCCAGCAAAATATTTTTCGGCAAGAGCGCCGCCGACATAAACCTGGCAGAAGCCGCTTACTTGGCCAGCTTACCCAAAGCCCCGACCTACTACTCCCCTTACGGAAACCATAAAGAAGAACTGGAAACCCGGAAAAATTTCGTTTTAGGTAAAATGACCTCGCTTGGTTTTATCACTTCCGAAGAAGCGGAAATAGCGAAAGAAGAAAAAGTTGTTTTTGTAAACAAAGGCCAAAATTCAATCAAAGCCGCCCATTTTTCCGTCTTTATCAGGGCTTATCTGGAAGAAAAATACGGCCAGGACGTTATTGAGCAGGGCGGTTTGAAAGTCACCACCACGCTTGATTACGCTTTACAGCAGAAAGCGGAAGAATTGGCGGCCAGATACGCCAAAGAAAACAAGGAGAAGTTCAACGCTTCCAACACTAGCATCGTCGCCCTGGACCCGAAAACAGGCCAAATTTTAGTGATGGTCGGCTCCAAAGATTATTTCAATAAAGAAGACCAGGGAAACTTCAACGTGTCTCTGGCTTACCGCCAGCCCGGATCCGCCATAAAGCCATTTGTCTACGCCGCCGCTTTCAAAAAAGGCTACACCCCGGAAACAACCTTGTTTGACCTCCAGACCGAATTTAACCCTTCCTGTCTGCATAAATACGCCACGGGCACCGTTATAACCGCGCAAAGCTCCAGCGGCGGCAAAGACGAGTGTTATATGCCGGAAAACTACGACAACAAATTCCGCGGCCCAATCAACTTAAGAAGCGCTTTGGCCCAATCTCTAAACATTCCCTCCGTTAAAACTTTATACCTGGCCGGAATCCAAAATTCCCTCAACACCATAAAAGACATGGGTATCAGCTCCTTAAACGACCCGAACCGGTACGGATTGACTTTGGTTCTGGGCGGCGGCGAGGTAAGTTTGTTTGAGCTTACCGGCGCCTATTCTGTTTTCGCCAATAACGGGGTAAGAAACCCACCTATTGGTATTTTAAAAATAGAAGACAAGAACGGAAAAGTTGTTGAGGAGTTCAAAGACCAGTCGCGGCAGGTTTTGGATAAAAACGTCGCTTTGACAATAACCGACATCCTTTCCGACAATAAAGCCCGGACGCCGGCGTTCGGAGAAAACTCCCCTCTTTATTTCCCCGGCCGGCAGGTGGCCGCCAAAACTGGCACCACCAACGACTACCGCGACGCTTGGGTCGTCGGCTACACCCCCAACCTCACCGTTGGAGCGTGGTTCGGAAACAATGACAACTCTTCAATGGAAAAAAAGGTGGCCGGACTGATTGTGGCGCCGATGTGGAACGAGTTTTTAAACGAAGTTTTTAAAACACTCCCGAAAGAAAATTTTGAAAAACCAACCAAAACAAAAACATCAAAACCGGCGCTAAACGGCGAATGGCGCGGGGAGCAAAAATACCTGATTGATAAAATATCCCAAAAACTGGCCACAGAACACACCCCGCCGGAGTTGATTGAAGAAAAAACCCTGACGGAAGTCCATTCCATATTATATTGGTTGAATAAAGATAACCCCAAAGGCGCCAAACCGGAAAAACCGGAACAAGACCCCCAATTCCAACTTTGGGAAATACCGGTCCGGAAATGGGCGACGGAAAACAATATCAAAGACCAGACAATGGACGACATACCGAAAGAAAAAGACGATATCCACAAACCGGAATACCAGCCTAAAATAACTATGGATTACCCAATTAAAGACAATACCTACAACAAAGAAGAGGTGATAAACATCAAAATAACCCAGAAGAGTAAATTTGGGTTAGGGCAGATTGATTTCTTTTTTAATGGAAGTTATATCGGAACGTCAAAAATAAACCCGTTCGGCTTCTCTTTTAAACCGGCGGATTATAATATCACGCAAGAAAAAGCGGAGTTGAAAATAATAGCCTACGATCAGGTAAGAAATAAAACGGAGGTAGTGGTGCCTTTTATGGTAAAATAACCATATAATTAATAAAACTGACCTATCAGGTTTAGATTGCCAACTTGGTAGGTCAGTTTTATTTAAAATCTTATATCTTTGATAACAAATTCGGTTCTCTTGGAAAGCTCATTAAGAATCTCTTGTTTTCTTAAAAAAATCTCATTTTTTAATAAATTGTTTTGTATCTTTATCCACACAACCCCGAAATTAACGTTTATTTCGTTTTCTTTAAGGTTGATATCCAAGCTTTTATTTAAAAAATCAATAATTTTTCTTTTATAATAATCCTCCGGCGGTTTAATTTGGAAAAATTTATTTAAATAATTTGAAATCGAGTTCATGTTAAGTTTATAAAGTTTATAAAGTAGAAAGTTTATAAAGTAGAATTCAATAAATTTATGAACTTTATAAACTTTTAACTAAATACTCATTGGCATCACTAAATATTGGAAAGTGTTGTTGTTTAAACTAGTGATCAGCAATGGCTTCATTTCGCCGCAAAAACGCAGTAAAATATCGTTGTTGTTTACAGCCTGAAGACAGTCCTGGATGTATCTATGGTTAAAAGTTATTTTTATTTTTTCGCCGGTAATTTTAGCCGGTATTTTAACCACACAGTCGCCTATTTCATTATTGGCTGTTTTTAAAACAATAAAATTTTCCTCCGGATTTAAAGAGAAAACTAACTCATTCAACTTTCCGGAAAACATGGCGGTTGATTTCAGAGCGTTGGTAAAATCATTATTTTTCACCACTACGTCGGCGGTAAATTTTTTAGGTAAAATCTGTTGGTAATCAGGAAAAACACCATCAATCAAACGTGAAATGAATTTAATATTATCCGACTCTATGTTTATTTGGTTTTTATTTGTTTTTATTTTTAATTTATCAAAGACACCGTCAAAAATCCTTAGTATTTCAGCGACTGATTTAAACGGCAGTAAAACCTTCCCAAAGTTGTTTAGATTATAATCAAATCTTTTTTCCGCCAACCGGAACGAGTCGGTGGCCGCGAATATTAAACTCGCCGATTTATTGGATTGAATTAAAACCGAGGCTATTTCCGGTTTAATAATTGAGTTGGAACAGGAATACCAGACCGACTTCAAACCGGAAACAAAATCAGCGCAATTAATCACCGACTCATCTTCCGACTTGATTATTGGTAATGTGGGGAAATCATCGGCCGGCTGTCCTTTGATGGTTATAGATGTATTAGATGTGGAAATAATAAGGTTGTTATTTTGCGATTCCAAAGTAATTTCTTCATTTACGGAGTTGTTGGATAAAAAACCGCTTAAAACCGAGCCTGGGATAGTTATTTTACCTTCTTTTTCTGTTTTTGTTGGAATTTCCACTTCTACGGCGGTTTCAAGATTAGTGGCTGTCAGTTTTAAAATTTTGTCGGCGCAATCAAGAAGGATGTTGCTTAAAACAACCAGGTTTAAATTTTTACCCGTGTTTTTCTCGCAAATCTGGACCGCTTCTTTTAATTCATTTTTAGAACAAGTGAATTTCATCCTAATTATCTTAATAAGAATTATTTAATTAAATAAATTTATTACTATTATTATACCTGTGGAAATGTAGATAAGTTTGTTTCATGGCTTAAATTAAAGGTTAAAAGATATCAACACTGTGGATAAAACTGTGAATAATTGTTGATAAATTAATAATAACTTAATGATTAATTTATCTTTGTTTTTAATCTTTAAATTACAAACAATTTATCCAGTAAATTTCCACAATTTTACCAACATATTTATACACAGTTTTTAAACATCATCTCTCTTATGTTATTTATCTCCTGCTCCAGTTTTTTATCACGTTTAATATCTTCACTTATTTTCTTAAAAGCGTGGATGGCGGTGGTGTGATCTTTTTGCCCTAGTCTCCGGCCGATATGAGGATAAGACGTGCTTAAGTCGTTTCTTAATAAATACATTGTTATTTGCCGCGGTTTGACTATCTCCTTCCTTCTTGTTTTTTCCGTCAGGTTTTTTTCCTCAATGTTATAATAGATTGATATTGTTTTTATCAATTGTTCGGCGGTTATAGCGCGCACCGGCTTCGCTTTTTTACTTATTATTTTCTCCACTTCCTCTAAAGAAAGCATTCGGCCTCTGATTTTTGATTGGCCGATGATGGAATTAAGCGCGCCTTCAAGCTCGCGAATGTTTTCTTTAATATTAGAGGCGGTAAATTCTATTATTTCATCGGATAACGGGAAGCCTTTGGTGTTTATTTTAGCCTTTAAAATAGCCAATCTTTCCTCGTATTCCGGTTGGGATATATCAACCATCATTCCTCCTTCAAATCGCGAGCGCAACCTGTCTTCCAAACCGACAATATATTGCGGCGGGCGGTCGGAAGAAAAAACTATCTGGTTGCCGCTATTGTAAAGTGAGTTAAAAACATGGAAAAATTCCTCCTGAATTTTTAGTTTGTCGGAAAAAAACTGAATATCGTCAATTATCAGAAGGCTGTATTTTCTATATTTCTCCTTAAAAATGTTGATGTTTTTGTTTTGGATAGAGCTGACGTAGTCGTTGGCGAAATTTTCCGAAGTAAGGTAGTGAACTTTTGTGTTTTGATTGTTTTTTCTTATTTCATTGCCTATTGCCTGAAGAAGATGAGTTTTACCAAGACCGACGCCGCCGTAAACAAAAAGCGGGTTGTAAACATTACCTATGTTTTTGGAGATGGTTAGCGCCGCCGCGTGCGCCACCTCATTGAAAGGCGCCACAATAAAAGAATCAAAAGTGTATTTAGGATTAAGGTTTGACTCGGAGTCGGTGTAAAATTCATTAAAACCAAGTT
The DNA here is from genome assembly GCA_013360865.1 of Candidatus Paceibacter sp. Lineage (NCBI taxonomy): Bacteria > Bacillati > Minisyncoccota > Minisyncoccia > Minisyncoccales > Candidatus Paceibacteraceae > Candidatus Paceibacter > Candidatus Paceibacter sp. Next base: position 38,331 of record JABWAS010000001.1, on the reverse strand, counting down.
GTTCCTCATTGCTCAGTATTGTTTTTAAGGGCTTGTTTTGTTGAATTGTGGTTTGTTTTGCCTGATTTTTCGGCTGGGAAACAATAATGTAGTCTATGTGCCTGATGCTGGAATCCATGTTCCGGATGATCCCGGCTATTAATTTGTTAAATTTAGTGGAGAGCCATTCATGGGCGAAGCTGTTGGGGACATGGATCGCCACTTCCCCGTTGTCGTATTTTCCGATATAAGTGTCTTTAAACCAAGTGGAGAAATTAGCTTTGGATATATTCAACTCAACCTCAGATAAAACATCTTTCCATAATTTTTCGTAATCCAAAGTCATATTGATTAGTATTATACTAAATGTTTTTTCCTTATTAATACTTCAAAAAATCAAAAAGGTGTATATCATCTTAATATCCTGTGGATAACTAGTGAATATTGACTGACTAGGTTATTGTTTTAGACTTAAGAAAATCAAATGCTCTCTAAAGAAAACAGGATGGATAAAGAGACCATCGGCCTGGTTGTAAAGTCAGGCAGAAGTTTTTCTTCCGACTCGTTTAATTTAAAAACAGCGCCAATCGCCGGAGGGCGCAGCCTTTTCGCTTTCGTTGTTTCTTCCAAGGTTTCCAAAAAAGCAACAGAAAGAAATAAACTTAAAAGAAGGGCTAGAAATATAATCAGAAAGGTTTTAAGCGAGGTTAAAAAAGGCGCGGGAATTATTTTCTTCTTTAAAGTAAGCGCCAAAGATAGAACATACCGAGAATTAAAAGAGGAGATGACTAATTCGCTGAAAAAAGCTAGAATATTGCAATGATTTCAAATTTTTACAACACGGTTTTTTACGAGCCGCTTTTAAACGGTTTGGTGTCGCTGGTTAATTATCTCCCCTTTCATGATATCGGCCTGGCTATAATTGTTTTGACCGTCTTGGTGCGTTTTGTCATTTTCCCGTTCACCCACAAATCCACCACCACCCAGATAAAGATGAAAAAGATTGAGCCGCAGCTTAAGGAGATAAAATCCAATTTCAAAAACGACCCCCAGGCGCAGGCGCGCAAAACCATGGAACTGTACCGCCAACACGGCATCAATCCCCTTTCCGGCATCCTGACGTTGTTTATCCAGATCCCGATAATCTTCGCTTTGTACAAAGTTTTTCTTGGCGGGGTTAATTTTGACCAGGAACACATCTATTCTTTTGTGTCCATTCCGGAAAACATCAACACAATGTTTCTTGGTTTGGTGGATGTAACCAAAAACAACAGCTATGTAATAGCCTTTTTAGCCTCTTTGTCGCAGTTTTTCCAGATGAAGCTAGCCATGCCGCCGCTTAAAAAGGAAAAACTCGGAGATTCTTTCAAAGACAGCCTGGCGAAAAGCATGAACGTGCAGATGAGATACGTGATGCCGGTGTTCATATTTTTCATCGGTCTAAAGTTTTCCGCCGGCGTGGCTCTTTATTGGACGACGATGAATGTTTTTGCTATAGTACATGAAGCCATAGTGCGCAGAAAGGCGGAAAAAATATATGGAGAACCAAGTCAAAACAATAATATCGCTGCTGGAAGAATTTCTTGACAAAATGACCATCGCCGGCAGTGTGGAGTATGTTAACGGCGACGGAGACTGCGTCTTCTCCATAAAAACCAAAGAATCGGGAATTTTAATAGGCGAAGACGGCAAACATCTCATCGCCTTAAATCATCTGGTTAAAAAAATGGCCGAAAACCGGTTTAAACAGGAAAATCTGGAGAAACTGGCTTTCTTTCTTGATGTAAACAACTATCAGATCAAGAAAATAGAAGAAGTCAAAAATATGGCCAGAATGAACGCTCAAAGAGTAAGATTTTTCAAAAAAGAGATAGAGATGGACCCGATGTCGTCTTACGACCGCCGGATAGTCCACGCCGTTTTGGGCGAATATCCGGACATTAAGACGGAAAGCGTCGGCGATGAGCCGTACCGCCGTGTGGTGATTAGGCCGCTAGCTTAATCAGAATTACAAATTACGAATTAAGAAAATTCTTGATTCTGAATTCTTGATTCATTATTCTGTTTTTATGCTTGAAATTAAACTATTGCCGACTTCAGAAGTGGAAATTTCCGGAGAAATACCCTCCGGCGATTTTATGTCCGGCCGCAGCCGGGCGCTTAAAGAACTGGCCGATAATATAGAAATAGACGGCTTCAGGAAAGGCAAAGCGCCGGAAAATATTCTGCTGCAAAAAGTGGGTATGGATGCGCTTTTGGAAAAGATGGCCGTTATCGCCCTGGAAAAGGAGTATGTAAAAATAATAGAATCCCAGAAGATAAAAGCCATCGGCCGGCCGGAAATAACCATAACTAAAATGGCGGAAAACAACCCGCTGGGCTACAAGATAAAAACCGCCGTTCTGCCCGACATCACCCTCCCAGACTACAAAAGCATAGCCGCTAAAACAATAAAAGAGACGAAGAAAGAAATAATAGTGGAAGATAAAGAGATGGAAGACATAATTGAGCGTTTAAGAAAATCGCGAGCTTCAAAAAACGATAAAAGAGAGGAAATCTTGCCAGAATTAAATGACGATTTCGCTAAAACACTAGGCAAGTTTGAAAATCTGGAAGCGTTGAAGAAAACTATTAAAGAAAATCTCCTGGCGGAAAAGAAGGTTAAGGAAAAAGAAAGAATGAGAATGGAAATTTTGGAAAAAATTACGGAAAAGGTGGAAGAAGTGATGCCTAAGCTCCTGGTTGAGGCGGAAAAAGGCAAAATGATGGAAGAAATGAAGATGAATATCCTTCAAATGGGGCTAAAATGGGAAGATTATCTGGCGCACATCAAGAAAACAGAGGAAGAATTGCGCAAGGATTGGGAAAAGGACGCGGAAAAACGGGTGAAACACGGCCTTATTCTTGAAGAAATAGCCGCGAAAGAAAAACTGGAAGCCACGCCGGAAGAGCTGGAAAAAGAAACAAAAGCGATCACGGAATACTATAAAGGACTGGGCAAAGAAATTGACCCGCAGAGGACGAGAGATTACCTGGTGGGTGTGATCAAAAACGAAAAGGTTTTTAAGATATTGGAAAGTCAGTAGAAATTCGCAAAGTAATTCAAAACCGACCTGCCAGGTTTAGATTGCCAACCTGGCAGGTCGGTTTTTATTGACACAGAGGCCATAAATCGGTTATTATGTTGCTATGTTAATACCAACAGTTATAGAAAAATCGCAATTTGGGGAGCGAGCGTATGATATCTACTCCCGCCTATTGAAGGAAAGAATCATTTTTCTTTCCGGGCCGATCACGGATGCAACAGCCAATACGGTCATCGCCCAGCTATTGTTTCTCCAGCACGAAGACCCCAAAAAGGACATTTATTTGTACGTAAACTCCCCGGGAGGCTCGGTGACGGCCACTTTGGCAATGTATGACACCATGAAGCATATTAAGCCGGATGTTTCCACCATCTGCGTCGGTCTGGCCGCTTCGGGCGCCGCCATAATCCTGGCCGCCGGAACCAAGGGCAAAAGGTTTGCTTTGCCCAACGCGGAGGTGATGATCCATCAGGTTATGGGCGGAGCGGAAGGTCAGGCCACGGAGATAGAAATTACGGCCCGCCATATGATAAAAATAAAAGACCGGCTCAATAAAATTCTCGCCGAGCACACCGGCCAACCGATTAAAAAAATAGAAATAGATTCCGATCGTGATTTCTATATGGATGCCGAAGAAGCCAGAAAATACGGAATGATAGACGCAGTTCTCAAAGAAAAAAGCGGGAAGTAGATAGAACATCAAGGTGTCGCCTTGCAGCAAGGCGACACCTTGATGTTTAAGCCGCATTTTTTAAATTTATACTATCTTCCCAGTCAAACTCTTCCCCGTCATTTCTGCGGGTTTTTCCAGACCAAGGAGTTCTAAAACCGTCGGGGCGACGTCGGCCAATGTGCCTGAAACGTTTTTATATTTTTCCGCCACTTCCCTTTCGCCTATGGGTGTTTCTTTCTTAAAATCTTTGCCAATGATGAAAAACGGCACCGGATTAAGCGAGTGTTTAGTTTTGTCTTCTCCGGAATTGTATCGTTTCTCTTCGGCGTTGCCGTGATCGGCGGTGATAATCATTACCCCGTCTGTTTCGTTTATAACGCGGGTGATTTTACCCAGACACTCGTCAATTTTTTCTATGGCTTTGATTGTCGCTTCAAAGTTGCCGGTATGGCCCACCATGTCGGCGTTGGCGAAGTTGGCGGCGATAAAATCGTATTTGGCCAGATTGTTGACGATATTGGCGGCTATTTTGTCCGAAGACATTTCCGGCGTTTGGTCGTAATGGCCGTTTTCCGGGGACGGCACCAAAACCCGGTCTTCTTTGGGAAACGAATCCTCTGTTCCCCCATTGAGGAAGTAAGTGATGTGGGCGTACTTTTCCGTCTCGGCGGTATGGAGCTGGCTTAGGTTGTTGTTGGAAATTATTTCGGCCAGAGAGTTTTTTACTTCCGCCGATTTAAAAGCGGCCGGACAGGATCCGCCGCTGGAACCGGAAAAACAAGGCAACCTTTTGTCATACTCGGTCATTGTGGCGAAAAACAGGTTATTCAGCTTCTTTTTCGGAAAAAACTGGAACGAATCGTCCATAAACGCCTGGGTCAGCTGGCGGACGCTGTCCTCGCGGAAGTTAAAGAAGATTACCGCGTCGCCGTCTTTAATTCTACTCGCTTTTTCCGTTTCAAGAGCCGTGCCAGGCTCAACAATGTCGTCCGTGAGACCTTTTTCATATTGACTTTGGATATAAAGCGAGGCCGATTCAAAAGAATTTCCGGCATTCTCCGTCAAAAGTTCGTAAGTCTTCTTTGTTTTTTCCCAGTTGCCGTTTCTGTCCATGGCGAAACCGCGGCCTATGATTGAAGCGATTTTGATTTGCGGCTTATCCGCCAGTATTTCCTCCAGTTTCCTGTAAAACTCGCCACCCTCCCGCTTGTGGGCGTCTTTGCCGTCGGTAAAAAGGTGTAAGAAGGCCGGAGTGCTGTTTTTTTCGGCGAAGTCCGTCAAAGCCAAAAGGTGTTCGGAGTAGGCGTGGACGGTGCCGGTGGAAAAAAGGCCGATAAGGTGAAGAGCGCCGCCGGTTGTTTTGATGTGTTCCAGAGCTCCTAAAAAAACTTTGTTTTCGTAAAAAGAGCCGTCTTTTATGGCGGAAGATATTTTGGGCAGGTAGTTGTTGATTATCCGCCCCGCCCCTATCGTCAGGTGCCCCACTTCGCTGTTGCCGGAAACGCCCCACGGCAAGCCGACAGCCAGTCCGGAAGCTTGCAAAGAGGTGAACGGATAAATTTTCTCAAACTCCCGGAAGTTGGGCATCTTGGCTTCAGACCAGGTCGAGGCCGCCATGTTCCCTGGGGCGCCAAAGCCGTCCAAAATTACCAGGACTACGGGGCGATAAGATTTAGGCATATCTAATTTTAACATTAAAACATCAAGGCGTCGCCTTGGAGAAAGGCGACGCCTTGATGTTTTGAAATACAGGGTGGACAAAAACAGTTAAATCAAGTAGCATTAAGTTAAAATTTATTGATTTAACCAAAGTTTTATGTTTACGCTTGCCATGGTGAAAACTTTTCAAATTTATGGACCTAACCAAAGTATTTCTTTTGGCCGGGTTTTCCGGCTTTGGAGGGTTGGCGATAGGATACTTCTTTCACGTCCTGCTGACGCTTCAGAAAAAAAATTCGGTAGACTTAAAAACAAAACAACTTCTTTTAGAGGCTAAAGATAAGGCTCAAAACACACTGGAAGACGCCGGCAAAAAGGCCCAGCAAATATTGGACAGCGCCAAAAACGAGGAAAAAAACTCATTATTGCAGGTGCGCAAACTGGAAGAAAGGGTTCTGCAGAGGGAAGAAAATTTAGAAAAACAAAGAGTTCTGGTGGAAAAAGGCAACGCCGAAATCCAGGAAAAACTGGAGAAGCTCAAGAAAAAGAAAGAGGAATTTGAAGTAATAGAAAAACAAAAACTGGAAGAATTGCAGAAAGTCGCCTCCCTTACCGACGCGCAGGCCAAAGAGGAACTGTTGAAGCTAGTGGAGAAAAAAAGCGAAGAGGATATTTTAGGCCGGATGAAGAAACTGGAAGCCATGGGGCGGGACGAGTTTGAGCGCAAAGCTCGCGATATTCTCATCAGCTCTATCCAACGGCTGGCTTCTTCCACGGCGTCCGAGGTGACAACGACCACCGTGCCTATCCCCTCCGACGATCTCAAGGGTAAAATAATCGGCAAGGAAGGCCGCAACATCAGAGCGCTGGAAAGGGCGGCGGGTGTGGAAATTATCGTTGACGATACGCCCGGCTCCATTGTTATTTCCGGTTTTGACCCGATAAGGCGGCAGACCGCCAAAATGGCTTTGGAGAACCTGGTTCTGGACGGCCGAATCCAACCGGCCCGGATAGAAGAAGTGGTGGAAAAAGCCCGCATGGAAGTGGATAAGACGGTAAAGCAAAAAGGCGAAATGGCGGCCTACGAAGCCGGAATCATAGATCTTGACCCGAGGCTTTTGGCCGTTTTGGGGCGGCTCTACTTCAGGACCAGTTACGGCCAGAACGTGCTCCAGCACTCGGTGGAGGCGGCTCATTTGGCCGGACTCTTGGCGGCGGAACTTAAGGCGGACGTGAATGTGGCCAAGAAGGGGGCTTTGCTGCACGACATAGGCAAAGCGATGGACCACGAAGTACAAGGAACGCACGTGGACATCGGCCGCAGAATCCTGCAAAAATTCAATGTTGATGAAAAAATAATAAAAGCCATGCAGGCGCACCATGAGGAACATCCGTTTGAGACGGTGGAATCGGTGATCGTGCAGGTGGCGGACGCCATTTCCGGCGCAAGGCCGGGCGCTAGGCGCGATTCGCTGGAAAATTACCTGAAGCGGCTGGAAGATTTGGAAAATATCACCAAAACTTTTGAGGGTATAGAGAAGTCTTACGCCATCCAGGCGGGGCGAGAAATAAGGGTTTTTGTGGTGCCGGAGAAAATTTCCGACTTGGAGGCCAAGAAAATGGCCCGAGACATCGCCGACAGAATTGAAAGAGATTTGAAGTACCCTGGAGAAATCAAGGTGACGGTAATAAGAGAAAACCGGGTGGTGGAATACGCAAGATAAAATTTTCAATTATCAATTCACAATTTTCAATTAAAATTGACAACCAAAAATTGAAAATTTTTAAGGCTATTGCCTAAAAAACGGCTTAATATATAATGGAATTAAATTAAAAAGTCGACATTAGAAGATAATTATCAAATAATGACGGCAGCAGGCATTATGCCGGTTGCCAAAGTTGCTAAAAATAATATGAACAAATCAGACTTAGTTGACGCCATTCATTCCGTCACTGGCGGAACCAAGACTTCAGCCGAGCAAGCGATGGAGAAAATAATAGAATCCATCACTTCTTCTTTGAAGAGAGGCGAAGAAGTTTCCATCTCCGGACTTGGCATTTTTGTCGCCAAGGACAGAGCGGCCAGGCAAGCCCGCAATCCGCGGACCGGCGAGATGGTCAACGTTCCGGCCATGAAAGTTCCCAAATTCAAACCGGCCAAGCACCTCAAAGACGCGCTGAAATAGATTTTTATACTCTAAGCAGTTGCGAAAAAATTCTCCCGATTTCGGGAGAATTTTTTTCTCTTATAATCTTACAGAGTAATGAAGCCGCCTTTTTCTTAAATTTCCAATGAACAATTTCCAGTTTTCAATCAATGATTCAATGACTTAATTTTCAATTGGAAATTCTAAAATTGAAAATTCAATGAAAATTGATTATTGATTATTAAAAATTAAAAACTTAGTCATAAATGCTATACTTGATTAATGCCGCACAACCTCAAAGAGCTTCACCGGGAGTTTCTTGAATATTTAGAGGTGGAAAAAGGCCGCAGCCTAAAAACGGTAGAAAATTACGACCGGTATTTGAGTAAGTTTTTGGGCTTTGCCAAAGTTTCCTCCCCTTCCCAAATAGACGACGAAACTGTCAGGAAGTACCGCCTTTTCCTTAACCGCGAAGAGAAAAACAGCGGCGGTAATTTAAATAAAAAAACGCAGAATTATTACTTAATCGCCTTGAGGGTTTTTCTTAAATATCTGGCCAAGAGAAACATTGCCTCCCTGCCGCCGGAAAGGATTGAGCTGGCCAAAACGCCGCAAAGGGATTTGGATTTGATAACGGCAGAGGAGTTGCAAAGACTTCTTGACGCGCCGCTCATGGTGGCTGGCGGAGGAAAAAGCGCCTCCTTGAGAACGGTCATAACGGGGAATTCTCCGGAGGCATCTTTTTCCTCCGCCAGCCAAAAAAGCAATGGCAACAACCCAAGAAATTTGCGCGACAAAGCCATTTTGGAACTCCTTTTCTCCACCGGCTTGCGCGTTTCCGAGCTTTGCGCTTTAAACCGCGACTCTTTCAGCGAAGCTAAAAACGGCGAAATTTCCATCCGCGGCAAGGGTGGCAAGATAAGAGTAGTTTTCATATCAGAAACAGCCAAGCAAGCGCTTAAAAATTATTTGGACAAGAGAACAGACACGGAAGAAGCATTGTTTGTATCAGCCGGAACTGGGAAAGTTGGTTTCCGGAGAATTCCCCGTTATGACCGTTCTCAAGGAAACCAATTTCCCAGTTCCGGCAATGTTTCTCGCCTTACTCCCCGCTCCGTGGAGCGCATGATCAAACAACGCGCCACAGAAGCTGGAATTTCCAAAAAAGTCACGCCGCACGTCATCCGCCACTGCTTCGCCACCGACCTACTCTCCAACGGCGCCGACATTCGCGCCGTCCAAACCATGCTCGGCCACTCCAACATCTCCACCACCCAAATCTACACCCACATCACCGACAAACAACTACGGGACGTGCATAAATCGTTTCATAATAAAGGGAGAAAATAAAAAATGGCCGGATGAGTTTTAACTCATCCGGCCCAAGACTTAGTGTTATTGGTAAATGTAAAAGTTTAAAATCGCGGAGGGATATGCGGGTAGATAGTCGTTCCTCCATGCGGAATATTTTCCGCTTGACGTAACCCTTCCCCTGCAGTCATAACGCTGCACCCAGATCCTGCCATAATATCCGGCACTGGCCGTAGCAGGGAATTTATACAGCAAAATTGTTCGCAGGTAGTTCCAGAAATATACGGTTCCACCCGCTTTTTTCTCGTTCCCGCTACTGGATACCTCATACACAAAACCGCTGATGTTTGTGTATGTTCCTCCAGATTTTGGTTTGGGGTTTAGTTTCAAGACAAAGTAAGCATCAGAGACCATATCAAGCATGGCAGAGTCAGCTTCATCGGCCATCAACGCATTTAATGCCTCACCTGCTTTGTGTTTATGCCCTTGCTCTATGAGGCATATTACGTTCCCGTAGGCGACATACTTTTCTCCGATTGTTCTCATTTGCGCCTCCCGGATCAAATGAAGAGCCTCCTCTCTCTTTGATGAAGCTAAGGCATCATCATTGTTCATAAAAAATAATCCCGCAACCACAAACAAAATCACCAGCAAATACTTCATACTGCCCTCCTTAGCAGATTTTAAAAATCCGCGGGATCGCGTGATCCTGCGGTGTAATCTTTATTTCAACGTACTCATTTTACAACCCAAACAGTCTATATAGTATTAACTTTTTGTCAATCCCCTACTTCACCCACCATTTTTGGCGGATTTCTTTGATTTCGGCCTGCTCGATGGATTCTTTTTTGTTTTTGGCTTGTTTGGTAATGATTTAATCCAAAATCCCCCTGCCTGCCAATTCCCAAAAAGGAATAAAGTTTACTTCGGTCTTGTCAATGACAAACGTTTCTTTAAAACTTTTATTTACTACGAAGGCTTTTTGGGGTTTGTATTTATCAATAAAACTTTTTAACGAACGGCCGACTTCCGGTTTCTTAAGTTCTGAATATTTAACTTCTACCGGAGTTACTCTATCTCCTGAAGTTATCACAAAATCAACTTCCGCTTTTTCTTTTGTTCTCCAGTGTCTTATTTCGGCGCCGGAAAATTGCAAGCTGGTTTTCAACGCGTTGAAAACAAAATTTTGAAAAGCGAAACCTGAACCGTCCGTCTGGGCCGTCTTTCCAAAAAGTCCGACTGAATAATTTCTAAAACCAAGATCGTGGAAATAGACGACAGGAGCTTTTGTAATCTCTTTTCTTTTGTTTTTAAAAAATGGCGAAACCGTGCCGGTTATAAAGGTTTTTTCCAAATACCATAAATAGTTTTTAATTGTCGCCATGGATAATCCGATTGTGTTTGATAGTTCTGAATAGTTGATTATTCTGCCAGTCTGACCGGCAATAATTTTTACTAGAGAGGAAAAGGCGTCCAATTTCTCCACTCTCAGCAAGTATGCGATGTCTTTTTCCATATAACTTCCATAAAGTTCAGAAATAACCATCATTTTTTCTTCAAAGGAATTTGCCGTAATCACCCGAGGATAGCCGCCAAAGTTCAAATACTCAAGCAAAAGACTCATCGCTGTATCCTTTTCAATATTTAAAAAATCCAAAAGTCTGTTTTCGTATTTGTAATCTGTCCTAAAATTCGCAAGCTCACTGAAACTTATCGGCAAAACCTCAAACATCATTTTTCTTCCCGCTAAGGATTCGTGAACTTTTTCCTTAAGCTCGACGCTCCCCGATCCTGAAATAATGAATTTATGCGGCAAATTCATATCGTAGATTCCCTTTAAAAACAATCCGGCGTCTTCTTTTCTTTGTATTTCATCAAGGAAAACATAGCCCTTATTGTTGCCAAACTCCAGTTTCAACCTCTCTGTCAAAGAGTTTTGGGTAGTAAAAAATTTTCGGTCGTTTTCAAAATCAAGACTCAAAAAAACGGTTTTGTTCCCTGTTTTTTCAAGATATTCCTTAAGCTCCATCATTAAAGTTGTCTTGCCCGCTTGCCTCGGTCCAACAATAAGAGTCATCTCTTTTTTATCAAGATGGTTTTTTAAGGCCTCAAAAATATTCCGTTTTATAAACATTTTATTATTGATAGTTATATTCTAGACCGATTATTTTCAATGTCAAGTTTTTATAAAGTCTATTATGGTAAATTTGCGCAACCTTTTTGCAGTTTTACTTCACCCACCATTTTTGGCGGATTTCTTTGATTTCGGCTTGTTCAATGGATTCTTTTTTGTCTTTGGCTTGTTTGGCCAACGCCTCCAGCTCTTTTTCTGGCAGGTTGTTTAACTCAACAGCTCTTTTCTCCAGGTATTCTTTGGTGTTTTTCTCCGGTTCATCCAAAACTTCCTCAAACATGATATTCAAAATCTGACCCACTTTCGGTCCGGGTTGGATTTTAAGAAGTTCCATAAGGCGGCTGCCGTCAATTTTAAGGCTGGTGACAGACAGTGGGGCTCTCATAGCCTCTTCTATCATGGCTTCGTACTTCCTAAGGCGATATGGCGTTTCCTTCGGCCTCCCCATTCCTACCCTGTCGGCGAAGCGTACCTTCATCAAGTCCCAGACATGCTCCGGACTGACATTGCGGACCATTCTTCGCACTGCTGATAAAGTTATCACTTCTGTGTCGGAAAAGAATAGATGGTAACGCACCAGTTTGCTGATGAGCTCTATGTCTTTTTTGGAAAATTTAAGCCGGGCCAAAATTTTGGCCGCCATTTTGGCGCCGATGACATCGTGGCCGTAGAAAGTCCAGTCCCCTTTCTGCTCATTCCAGCGTCTTGTCGCCGGTTTGGCCACATCGTGCAGCAGCGCCGCCAGCCTTATTTCCAGCGGCCAGCCTTTTGAAGCGGCGTGATCAAGCGCCATTAAATTATGCTCCCAGACGGTGAATTTATGAGCTTTATTTTGCTCAATGCCAATTCCCTCTTCCAGCTCCGGCAAAACATATTTAAGAACGCCAAGCTCGCGCGTAAGCTCTATGCCAAATTTAGCCTTGTTGCTCATTACTATTTTTACAAACTCATCATGGATTCTTTCTTGGGCGATTTCTTGCAAGTGGCTGGCATGTTTTTTGATAGCTTCTTTTGTTTCACGTGAAACGTCAAAATCAAGTTCTGCGGCCAATCTTATTGCCCTTAAAATCCGTAAAGCATCTTCATTAAATCGGTCGTCCGGATTGCCCACCGTTCTGATAATTTTCTTCTTTAAATCTTCTTGGCCGCCGAATAAATCGAGTAATTCCAAGTCTTTTTCGCCTTCGCGGGGCAGGCCTGCCTGCCGATGAGGCAGGGCAAGGGCCAAGGCGTTGATGGTAAAATCGCGCCTTTTAAGATCTTCTTTAACGTTTGACGTGAAACGCACTTCGTCTGGCCGCCTTTTGTCCGAATAACCGGATTCCAGCCGATAAGGCGTAACCTCAACGACTTTTAGAGTTTCATCATCCGTGTCGTTGATAACCCCGACAGTTCCGTATTTATTTTCGTAAACAGAACGGGGGAACAGCTTTTGGATATCTTCCGGTTTGGCATTGGTGGTAATGTCCCAGTCCTTCGGTTTCGTATGTAACACCAGATCGCGGACGCAGCCGCCGACAAAATAAGCCTCAAATCCGGCCTTATTGAGTTTCTCGGCAATATCAACGACGATTTTGGGGATAGTTTTTATTTTTTCCCGCATTTCCTGTATATTTTAGCATTTTTGTGTTAAATTAACAGAATAAAGCGCCCGTAGCTCAATTGGATAGAGTACTTGGCTTCGAACCAAGCGGTTGTAGGTTCAAGTCCTACCGGGCGCAAAACAAGATTTGTCCCTTAAATTTTGTATCGGAAGTTGTCTTTTAGATTACCTCGTCCTTTAGGTACGATAGAAAAGTTATTCACATTATCCACAGGATATATACACAGGTATTTTAGAGCAGTGTCCCATAAGTTATGGTAATAAAAGACATTGGACAAGAATTTGTGTCCGATAACAAGAATAGACCGTCCTTTAGTTTGTCCGTTAAAATATTCTTATTTTTAGCCGTTTTAAGCGAGCAGCGACTCCGGTTTATCTGGAGGTTGGAATTTTTAAATTGAGAAAACTTTTTACTGTTGGCGGGTTTAATAAAAGGTTGCCATTGGCCAGACTAAAATTTAACAGAAGTTTTAAATTATTATTAACATAGTTATCCACAGTCTTAAAACTGGCGAAAGACAATAAATGCCATTAACAGATAAACAAAAGATAGGTTTCGCCGGAGAAAACGCGGCGGCAAGGTTTCTCATGAAACATGGCTTTGCGGTTTTGGACAGGAATTATAGGAAAAAGTGGGGAGAAATTGATATTGTGGCGAAAAAAGAGGGGATTATTCATTTTGTGGAAGTCAAAGCCGTTTCACATGAAACGAATAACTATGACAGAAACGGTTTTAGGCCGGAGGAAAATGTTCATTTTTGGAAATTAAAGCGATTGTCGCGGGCGATACAGACGTATCTGATAGAGAAAGATGTTCCACATGAAACCGAGTGGCAGATCGATGTAATGGCGGTTTTCCTTGATTTAAACAGAAAAAAGGCCACAATAAGGATTACCGAGAATGTGATTATTTGAAAATCAATGTTTCGCATGAAACATGGAGCAAAACTTTATAGTGATGTAATATAAACAAACCTGCTTTGCCTGCCCGCCAAAGCCTGAGCCGGGGCATAGTGTAACGGTAGCACGAGTCCTTTGGGAGGACTTAGTTCCAGTTCAAATCTGGATGCCCCGAAAAATTAAGGCGATGGCAGGCGGGGGAGCATTTAGTCCGAGTTCAAATCTCGGCGGCCCGACAGAGGTTTTGCCCGGAAGCATAGTATGCTTCCGTGGAAATTTACATAATAAATTTAGGTGGGCCGAGTTCGACTCTCGGCGCCCCGATTTTAATTATTTATTAATTTATTTAACGGTAAAATAAAACCATGGAACAATTTTTCTTGCAAAATAAATGGACGTTGGCGCCCCTTGTGATTTGGGGCCTGTTTTGGAAGGCCTGGGCGCTTTGGAAGTCGGCCAGATTAGACAGTAAAAAATGGTTTACTGCGCTGTTTTTAATTAACACAGCCGGATTGTTGGAGATACTGTATATATTTGTGTTCAGCCTCAAGAAAACATCCAGAAAAGAAACATAGGGTAATAGAATCCAAAAACGAAAAAAAATGCGGGTTGATTTTTGTTTGCGCTTGATTCAATATAAATTGGAATTTTTTGTTATTTAAAAAGTTTTTTGGGAGGTTGATGGAAAAACAGAAAAGAAAGGAAAGGATATGGATAAAATTCTGGAAGAAATTGGCGGTATTTTAAAAGAAAACATAGGTAACGTTTTTTATTTCAATCAATTTGTAACGGTTTTAGATAAGGATAATTGTCCGCGTAATTATAACTATAAAAGGAATAGTTTGTTGAATTGGAGGAAAAAATATTTTAAAGGAGAAAACAGGGAAGGGAAAAAGAATAAAAAAGAAATACCAATGGAAGTAGATAAATTTTTGGGATATTTGCGACTTTTGGGAGGGAAAGGGATAATTGATATTGTGAAGTTTAAAAACAGCCTTGTTTATTGCTTAAAGATGGGCTATGTTTCCAAGCCTCTTTAACAAAAATAATAAAATAAAAATTATTTGTCTGGGCGCCGGTCGCAAAACGGCGCCTTTAATTTCTGAAAAACGGGGTTGACCCCGTGAAATGATTTTTGCGAAACAAAAATCGTTCCGATAAAGCGGAACATTTCACAAGGTTGACAGGCTTGATTTTTTAAACATAATTTATGTGTTATTGAAAAGTCGGCGGTTGTCGTACTTAAACGATAAGCCGCTTTTATAAAAATAGTTTATTAAATTTATGGCGGAAGAACAAAAGAAAAAAGAAGACGAAAAAGAGGGCGAAGAAGAAATGGGGCATCATTTTGACCCCGATTCGGATATGTGCCACACCTGCGGTGGCTGTGGTCCGACGGAGGGGGAGTAAGATTCCGGAAAACCGTCCTGTTGCAAGCGGGGCGGTTTTCTTGTTTTTGCGGCGATTTTAATTTAATATTGGTGAATAAGTCTCAACACATTGTGGGATAAGCGGGCAAGCCCCTGTCTGTCGACAGGCAGGGGCCGAAGTCCCGCTTTGTGGGACGCAGCCCCGACGATATTGTCGGGATAAAGCGGGATTAGTTAAATGTTACCCGCCCGCCACGCAAGCCAGCTTGCTGGCGTTGCGGGCGGGTAACATCAGTTTTCCAAAACAATATATCGCGGGCGTAGTTTAGTGGTAGAATGACTGCCTTCCAAGCAGTAGATAGGAGTTCGATTCTCCTCGCCCGCACACCTTGTTTCTACAATGGGAAAAATTTTAAATTTAGGCCGTAAGATAATTCCTCGTTCTGTTTTTAAATTTGCCCAGCCGTTTTACCATTTTACGCTGGCGTTTTTGGCGGCGGTGGTTTACGGGTTTCCGTCCCGGAAGTTGAAAATCATCGGCGTAACCGGCACGAAAGGGAAGTCCACCACCGTTTATTTTCTAAGCCGGATTCTGGAAGAAGCGGGTTATAAAACGGCGGCCATTTCCACGATAGAAATGAAGATGGGCGAGAAATGCTGGAATAATAAGACAGAAATGACAATGCCCGGCCGGTTTTACTTGCAAAAATTTCTTAGGCGGGCCGCGAAAAGCGGCTGCAAGTTCGCCGTGCTGGAAGTAAGTTCGCAGGGAGTTGTCCAGCATCGGCACCAATTTATAAATTTTGACACGGCTGTTTTTACCAATCTGGCGCCGGAGCACATAGAAGCGCATGGTTCGTTTAAAAATTATAAGAAAGCCAAGCTTAAATTTTTTGAATACGTAAAAAATAACCACGTTGTAAATAAGGATGATAAATATTTTGATGATTTTTGGAAGGTTGGCTATGAAGGCGAAGATCCGTGGACGCGGCCGATTAAAAAAGTTTCTTATTCCGCAAACGACGCAAAGGGAATTAAATTGCAAATTGCCGGCGATTTTAATCTAAGCAACGCGGCGGCGGCCGTAAAAACGGCGGGGATTTACGGGGTTTCTTTAGAGAAAGCGAAAGTGGCTCTGGAAAATATAAAAAACGTTCCCGGGAGAATGGAGTTTGTAAATGAAGGGCAGAATTTCAAAGCGATTGTGGATTATGCCCACACGCCTGAATCTTTGGAAGCGGCCTGGAAGGGAGCAAAATCAATTATTGCCGGCAACGCAAAGCTAGTTTGTGTTTTTGGGGCGACGGGTGGGGGAAGGGATAAGTGGAAAAGGCCGGAGTTCGCCAAAATCGCGGAAAAGTATTGCGACGAAATAATTTTGACAAACGAGGACCCGTATGACGAAAATCCCGAAGATATTTTAAGTCAAATTTATTCAGGATTTTCGTCCGTTGAAAGTGTAAAGTCAAAAGTTCATAAAGTTTTAGATAGGAGAGAAGCCATAAAAAAAGCCATAGAGTTGGCCAAAGAAGGGGACGCGGTAATCATCACCGGCAAGGGGAGTCAAACAACCATGGCCATTGCCGGCGGCAAAAAAATCCCCTGGAGCGATAAGGATGTGGTTAGCGAGGAATTAAGAAAGGTGGTAAAAGATTTTAATTTAAGATAGAATAAAATCATAAAATGAGAAAATTTTCGAGCAAATATTATATAATTTATGAACGCGATGAAAAACGCGGCTTTGTTGCTTCTGCCCCTGCTATACCGGGTTGCGTTGTTTATGGAAAAACAATAAAGGAGGCGTATAAAAACATCCGTCTGGCCATAAAGGAGTGTTTAGAGGTTATCTACGAATTTAACAAAAAATTTCCAAAAGAAACGGTAAAACCTGAGACAGTCAAAAAATTTTCATTTGTTTCAATCCCCGAACATGCCAAGGCTTAAGCCGATAAGTTATGAAAAGTTTGCAAGAAAACTAGAACGAGCGGGTTATGTTCCTATCAGGAAAAGCAAACACACTATTTATTTTCAACCAACAAAGCAAATAACGATCCCGTTACCGCACAAACATCACGGAGACATTCCCAAGGGCTTGCTGCATAAACTTATTAAAGAGATGAGAATTTCTTTGGAAGAGTTTGAGCGCTTGTAAATTATGAATAAAAACAATTTTTGGAAAATGGTTATTATGGCGGTAGTTTTGATCGGGTTGTTAGTTGGCGGTTTGTTTTTATTTAAGAATAAAACACTCGCGCCCGTTAAAAATAAATTTGAACCAGATTCACGGCTCACATCATACAAAAGCTTATCTGGTAAAAAAAAGCAATTGTTTCACAAAGACACACAAAGTATTGTATATCTGGGTCAGATGAGACTCGCATTGTTGCTTTATTATGATGACAATAATAAATTACCACAGAGCATTAACGACCTTATTCCAAAGTATCTTCCTTCAACCGCCGAGCAACAAGGCGCATATAATTCCGACCAATTTCATTACTTTAGATGTTCGCCAAAAGATTTTCACATTGGCGTATCTCTTACTTTTAATCATGATCCAATTGATTTAGGTCAGGATAATAAATCAAGAGTTCTTGCGACAGACCTAGATAAAAAGGTTTGTAATGATGACCCAATTAAATTTAGGGATGATTCTAAGTGTTTTTCAACTGATATTGGTAATTATTGCTATGATTTAGGCAGAGAAGGAAGTGAAACGAAGACCAAAGAAATAAAAGACTGGCAAACCTACCGAAACGAGAAATATGGATTTGAAATTAGACACCCATTAAATTGGGGAAATCCTATTATCTCTGCAGGTAGGGAATTTGGTATTTCTGAAGGGAAAAGTTATCAAAGCGGCGAGTCTATTGTTTATAGCAATTATGGATATGACGCTGAAATTGGGTTTAGCAACGGCAACGGGATAACGATGATAATTGTTAATATTGATTCTACAGACAAGAGAGTGTATGCCACTTCTTGTCTTGAGTCCTATCGGATCGAGGGCACATCGTGCGATTATCAAGATTATACTCTAGCTGAAGACGCGCAGCGTATAAAAAATTTACCTGATGGTATATTATCCAAATGGGCTTCTGGCGATATAGAGGAGCTTAAAACTCTTAGTAATAATGGCTTAAGGGTCGTTTCTTTCCCGGCAAATACTATCAACGATAATGATGGTCGAACTTATAAATTTTATGGAAAAGATTTTGCTTATCAAGTTTATTTTCCTCCGGCCACTTCAAAAATGGAAGCAGAGCTGTTTTTATCCACCTTTACAATTACAAATTAATTTACGTTCATCAACACTGTAAGTCGGTGAAGCGAAAAGAAAGGTTAAAATCCAATCAGGATAAAATCATATGAAAGCCATTATATTAATCCTAAAATTTATGGCGGTTATGGTATGGGTTGTTCCTGTTTATCTTTTTGTCCAAGCAATCAATGAGAAAGAATGTTACTTTGGGTTATGTCTTGGCGGCACCTTTTTTACGGATTATTTGCTGTTATAATCATTAAAATTAATTATATAATCCATGAATCTTGCCAACAATAATTTTCAGAAGATAAGCAAATTGTGGATTTTCACCGACCCCATTGTTTTGATGCTGTTGTTGTTTTTCGGCGCAATGTATTTTCTTTATCTGGCTGACAAGATGCCTCAAGGCCTGCTTTTCTTTTTTGTTCTTCTCGCTTTTCTAATAACTATTTTAAGATTTTTGTTAAGACTTTTGATATGGTTTAATTTTTCTTTTTCTGTTGAGGACGGCTTTTTGCTTGTAAGAGAAAATGTTTTAAGAAAAAAAGAAAGAAGAATACCTTATAATTTGATTGAAAACGTGTCAATTGAAAAATTTTTCCTCCAGATGATTTTCGGTTTGCGTTCCTTAAAAATATTTTGTTCTCCCAAAATTGAAGATTTTTATGTTCTTAACCCTGTTTCTGCCAAGAATATTAAAAAAGATGATTTCAAGAAATTATTTTTACTGGAGGCCACATTGCATACCCAATATACTAAATGTTTTTTAAACATAGGTTCCTGTGGCCGATACATAATAATACCAGGTTTAACTAAACGCGGAGCCGAGACTTTAAAGAAAAAAATTGAAACGTTGACTTCAACAAACAAAACCTAACAAAAAACAAAAAACCTGTTTACATCTTTGCATCCAATTTACATCCAACATCTTGCAAAAAATCGCAAGTTTTGGTATACTTTTTGACAAATGCTAACTACCAAAAAGAAGCAGAAAATTATTGAAGAATTCAAGGTTCATAAATCTGATACCGGCTCCGCCGACGTCCAAGTCGCGCTTTTAAGCCAGCAAATTGAACAATTGGTCAAGCATCTCAAAGACCATCCTAAAGACAACCACTCCAGGAGAGGGTTGCTTAAAATGGTGGCCGACAGAAAGGCCCTGATGAACTATCTGGCCAAGAAAGACAAAAAACGCCACAACACTTTGGCCGGAAAGCTTGATTTGAAAAAGAAATAAGCAAAAGCTCCAGAAACAACTAATGTCCTCTATTTTTAATTCTGAACAATATAAAAATCAGCGCGTGGCTGTGTTTTTGGACGTGCAGAACTTGTATCATTCGGCCCGGGCTATTTTCCAAAAAAGAGTCAACTTCAAAGAGTTGCTGGATATGGCTGTCGGCCAGCGCCAGCTGGTGCGGGCGTTCGCTTACGTGGTGCGGACAAAAACCGGCGAGGAAAAATCTTTCTTTGAAGCGCTGACGAAACTGGGCATAGAAATCCGCGACAAAGAATTGCAGGAATATTACGGCGGAATGAAGAAGGCCGACTGGGACGTGGGTATCGCCGTGGACGCCATCAAGACGGCGGCTTTGGTGGACGTGATAGTGCTTGCCAGCGGCGACGGCGACTTCGCCCCTCTGGTGGAGTATCTTAAAAACCAAGGCAGGCGGGTGGAGGTGGCGGCTTTCGGCAAATCGGCCTCCATCAAGCTCAAAGAAACGGCCGATGAGTTCATTGATTTGAGCGAGAATCCGAAAAAGTTTTTAATTAAAGGGTAATAAAGACCTGGCTGTTAGAAATTCAAAAATTTAAAATATCTATTTTCTTTAGCCCGCCTGCCGACGAGGCAGTGACGGACGACGAGGGGAAGCCTACGAAAACAGATATTTTAAATTTTTGAAGCGGCCGCGTCTTAAAACAAATATGCAAATAAAAAAGTTTGAGACGGAGTGGGCGGGGAAAAAATTAAAGGTGGAGATTTCCGACCTGGCCGACCAGGCCGGAGGTTCGGTGTTGGTGCGCTACGGCGAGACGGCGGTTTTTGCCGCAGCCACGATGTCCGCGCAAAAAAGAGAGGGGCTGGATTATTTCCCTTTGATGGTGGACTATGAAGAAAAGTTTTACGCCGCCGGTTTGATATTGGGCAGCCGCTTTGTGCGCAGGGAAGGCAAGCCATCCGAAGAAGCTGTTCTTACCGGCCGCTTGATAGACCGTACCATCCGGCCGCTTTTTGACAAAAGTATCAGAAATGAAGTGCAGGTGGTGGCCTCCACTCTTTCCGTGGACGGCAAAAACGACCCGGACGTGGTGGCGATAATCGCCGCTTCTTTGGCTTTGGGAATATCAAATATCCCGTGGGGTGGGCCGGTAGGGGCGGCTAGGATCGGTTACGACGGAACGAATTTCATGCTCAACCCGACTTACGAGGAAAGGACAAAATCATCTTTGGATATAGTGGTTTGCGGCAAGGACGGCAAAATCAATATGATAGAAGCCGGCGCCAAGCAGGTTCCGGAAGACGTAATTGCCCGATCTTTCCATGAGGCTCTCAAAGAAATAGCCCAAGTGGAAGAATTCCAGAAAATGATAATAAAAGAAGCTGGTAAAGAGAAAATAAAAGTTGAGAAAAAAGAAAAAACACCGGAGATGGTTGATTTGTTCAATAAAAACATTCTTAATCCCATGGAAAAAGTCATTTACGAAAGCAGAACGACGAAACCGGATTTGTCGCCGGTAAAAACGGAGTGGTCCAAAATTTTCGGCGAAAAATTCGGCGAAGAAAAACTTGATTTGGCCGAAGATATTTTTGAGGAGGGGATAGACAAGCTGGTACACGACAAAATCATAGACGCCGCGCCCGGCGCCGAAAAAAGACAAGACGGAAGAAGAGTGGACGAGGTCAGGTCGGTTCATGCCGGCGTCGGTTATTTGCCGATGCTGCATGGTTCCGGCGTGTTCTATCGCGGACAGACTCACATACTTTCCGCCGTCACTCTGGGTGGGCCTCAGGACGCCTTGCTTATAGAAGGGATGGAAATCAGCACCTCCAAACACTTCATGCATCACTACAACTTCCCGCCGTTTTCCGTCGGAGAAACCGGCCGCATGGGCAGTCCGGGCCGGAGAGAAATAGGCCACGGCGCTTTGGTGGAGAAGGCTCTTTCGGCCGTTGTTCCGCCTAAAGAGGAGTTCCCTTATACCATCAGAATCGTGTCCGAATCCATGGCTTCCAATGGCTCCACTTCGCAGGGATCGGTTTGCGCTTCCACTCTGGCCTTGATGGACGCCGGCGTGCCGATTAAAAAACCGGTGGCCGGAATCTCCATGGGGTTGATGATGAGAAACGAAAAAGAATACAAAGTAATTACAGATATACAAGGGTTTGAGGATCACTTCGGCGACATGGACTTCAAATGCGCCGGAACGGACGAGGGCATTACCGCCATCCAGCTGGACGTAAAGGTGGACGGCATACCGGCTCAAATTTTGGAAGAAGCCTTGATGGGAAGCAAAAAAGCCAGAACTAATATAATGGAAGTAATGCTCAAGGCCATTCCGGAACCGAGAAAAGAACTGCCGGCTCACGCTCCGCGGGTGGTGAAGATGATGATAAATCCGGATAAAATAAGGGAGGTCATCGGCCCCGGGGGCAAGATGATAAACAGCATCATAGACAAGACGGGAACGGAAATAGATATTGAGCAGGACGGCTCGGTCTTTATCACCGGCAAAAACCTGCAGGCTACCGACGAAGCCAGAAAAATAATAGAAGGCCTTACGCGCGAATACGCGGTGGGCGAGATTGTGGAAGGGCCGGTCAGCCGGATGTTTGACTTCGGGGCCATGGTGGAAATCGGCCCGATGCAGGAAGGCTTGGTCCATGTTTCCGAGCTGGCGCCGTTCCGGGTCAATAAGGTGACGGATGTGGTAAACATCGGCGACAAAGTGAAGGCCAAAATCATAAGCATAGACGAAAAAGGCAGAATCAACTTATCCATGAAACAGTTGGACCCCAATTACAATCCGGAAAATGACCCCAGAAGCAAGCCGAGGGGCGAAGGGTTCGGCCACAGGGGCAGAAGCAACAACCATGCCCGGTAGGACAAATTATGATGGTTTTTGCCGGACATAATAAAAGTCATTAAAATTAAAAAGTAATTTGGTTGTTTAATTGTTGGGTTGTCATTTAACCAAAAACATGGGCAATCATAATTTGTACTGACCGGGATGGAGGACAAAGAAACACAAACGGCGGCGAAAAATACTAATACCGGCGGCGGAGTTGCCAAAAGTTCCTCCCCGCGGGCTATCCGGACGCTGGAAAGCGACATCGCCGAATACGTCAAAGGGAAAAACGTTTCTCTGTTGGATATCGTGGCGGAGGAAGCTAAATCCAAGGGCGTCAGTTTTGAAGAACAAACCAAAAGTTCCCTGCCGGTTAAAAAAATACTAGTTTCTTTTCTGGTGGTTTTGGTTTTGGCCGGCGGCGGCTATTTTGCCTTTACCAAAATTTCTTCGGAGAAAAACCAGTCTGGCCGTAAGGCGGGGGCCAGATCAGTCGTTGACCCGATTATTTTGGACGACGAAACGGAAATTTTGGCCGAAGAGGGCAAAAAGGAGGTTTTCCAGAGAGAGCTTCGCCAATTTTTTGAAGAGGGCGGCAATGAAGGCGACGCGGCCGCGGCCGTCATTATGAAGGTTTCCGGCAGCAATGAAGCCAGAATGGGCAGGAGGGAATTTGCCGGATTCGCGGATGTATCTTTCCCAAAAGAACTCTCCGATTACCTGGAAGACGATTTTATGGTTTTAAGAATAGAGGCGGACGGAAGCCGACCCGCCCTTGTTTTTAAAGCCAAATCATATAATTATGTTTTTTCCCAAATGCTGAAGTGGGAAAACAGTCTAGCCAAAGACCTCGGCTTTTTCTTCAGCGGGGCGGCTTTATATTCTTCCGGGCGTTTCTCGGACAAATATGTTAAAAACCACGACGCCCGGGTTTTGACAGACGATGATGGCAACACATTGCTTGTTTATTCTTTCATTGACCGCAAATATCTGGTGATAACGGAAAGTGAAGACGCTTTGGCGGAAGTATTCCGGCGCTTTTCTTCCCCGCAACACATAAACAACGGAGCTACTTGGTGAAGGGTTGTGTTTTGTTTTCTTTCTGTTATCATAGTCACAAAATAAAATTTATGGCGTTAACCAAAGAAAAAATCAAATATTTTAAGGAAAAACTGGAAGAAGAAAAGAAAAAACTGGAATCCGAACTCGGTCAAGTCGGCCAGAAAAATCCGGACGTGCCCGGAGATTGGGAAGTTTCTCCGGCCAAGTTTGACGTGGACACTTCCGAGGAAGGCGAACTTTCCAGTGCCTTTGAGGAGTTGGAAAACCGCAACGCCATAGAAGATTCTCTGGAAGAAAGATTGCTGTTTGTCAATAAGGCGTTGGAAAAAATAAAAGAAGGTAAGTATGGAATCTGCTCCGGCGACGGCAAAGATCACCCCATAGAATTCAAAAGATTGGAAGCCAACCCGGCCGCGATGGAGTGCATGCGGCACGCTTCGGAAAAGTTCACCCTGTGAAATGATTTTAAATGGTTTAATGGTATATAGACTATTTTAATTACTTCATCGTGATTAGAACAAAAGATGGAAGATTATAATTTTTAATTTAAAATCGCCCTGTGAAATGATTTTTCAATCAGAATTTAAAAATCAAATTTTGTTTCTGAAAACAAAATTTATTTCGCAGGGCATTTCACAGGGTAAATGTCAGTCAAAGTTTACTCCGCTCAGACGACGGGATTAAAAGCCGATATCGTGGACATAGAAATAGACTTGGCGCAAGGCCTGCATTCTTTTTCCATCGTCGGCTTGCCCGACAAGGCGGTGGAGGAATCCAAAGACAGGATCTCCGCGGCCGTCAAAAATTCCGGCTTCGTTTCTCCACAGAAGAAAAACCAAAGGGTGACGGTTTCTCTGGCGCCGGCCGACCTTAAAAAAGAGGGGCCGGTTTTTGATTTGGGCATCGCTCTGGCTTATCTTCTGGCCTCCAAGCAGATAAATTTTGATCCGGAAGGGAAGATGTTTCTGGGCGAGCTGGCGCTGGACGGCGCCATAAGAAAAGTCAAAGGTGTTTTGGCTTTGGTAAAACGCGCCAAAAGCAAAGGTTTTAAAGAGGTGTTTGTTCCGGAAGAAAACGCCAAAGAAGCGGCGCTAATAGAGGGTGTAAAAATTTTCGGCTGCGAAAAGTTGGAAGATATAATCCGCCATTTTGACGAAGAAAACAAAATTGAGTTAAAGGCCAAGCCGGCGACAAAAATCGAGTCAGGCGACGATGGTTTTGAAAGTTTGGTTGATTTTGCCGACATCAAAGGGCAGGAAACGGCCAAAAGAGGGTTGGAAATTGCCGCCGCCGGAGGCCACAACATCGCCATGATCGGGCCGGCCGGCACGGGCAAAACCATGCTGGCCAAAGCCTTTGCCTGCGTTTTACCGCCCTTGTCTTTTGAAGAAATTTTGGAAACGACCGCGATCCACAGCGTGGCCGGAGTTCTAGACGGCGATTTTGTTTTGCGAAGGCCGTTTCGCGGGCCGCACCATACTTCATCTTACGTCGCTTTGGTCGGCGGAGGGGTTTATCCCAAGCCGGGAGAAATTACTTTAAGCCACCGGGGAGTGCTGTTTTTGGACGAATTTCCGGAGTTTGAACGGCGGGTGATAGAAGCTTTGCGTCAGCCGCTGGAAGAAGGGATAGTTCACGTTTCCCGGGCCAAAGGGACGGTTTCCTTCCCGGCCAGATTTATTTTGGTCTGCGCCATGAACCCGTGCCCTTGCGGCAACCTTGATTCCAAATCCAAGCCTTGCGTATGCACCCAAAGCGCGCTAGCCCGATACCAGCGCAAAATATCCGGGCCGATTATGGACAGAGTTGATTTGTGGGTGGAGGTGCCGCGGGTGGATCATCAAAAACTTTCCAATGACAACATTTCCTCGGAATCTTCCGGCGCCGTCAAAAAAAGGGTCGTCGCGGCCAGAGAAATCCAGAAAGAAAGATTCAGAGAAAGCGGCAAGAAAGAGATAAAAATTTTAACCAACAGCGAGATGGGGGTTAAAGAGCTTAAGAAGTTCGCCTCGCTTTCAGACAAAACAAAGACGATTCTAAACAACGCCGCCGCCAAACTTGACCTTTCCGCCCGCGCCTATCATCGCGTCATCAAAATATCCCGCACCATCGCCGACCTGGAAGGAGCCGAAAATATCGGTGAGAATCATATCTTGGAGGCTATTCAATACCGGCCGAAGTAACGTTTTACAGCTTGTTGACTTTCATTGGACATGAATTATTATTAAGGTGTAACATTTTGTATTACAATTTGTTACTATAACTATAAATATATGAGAAGCGTAATAAATATTTCGTTGCCTAAAAGCATGGCGGATTTAGTGGAAAAAGAAGTTAAATCCGGCAAATTCGCCACCAAGAGCGAGTTTATAAGGCATGCGATACGAGCGTGGAACACACACAAATTAGCCAAAGAATTAAAAGAAGCCAAAAAAGAATTTGAGGCGGGGAAAGGAAAGGTATTAAGATCGTTGCACGACCTGAGATAATTTTTTATGAAAATTATATATCTGCCGAGGTTCAGCAGGGAATACAAGAAATTACCGGCGGATGTTCAAGATTTGGCGGAAAGGAAAGAAAAAGTTTTCAGAAAAGATCCGTTTGATCCGAAACTAAAAACACATAAACTCCACGGTGAACTTATTGGATTTTGGTCTTTTTCCATAAATTATGATTATAGAATAATTTTTGAATTTTTAAACAAAAACACAGTTAGATTTTATTCAATCGGCAATCATGATATTTATGAGTAGCAGTTTTTATAAAATTTTATAATCATAATAATATGGACCCAAACAAACTGTTTCAAATTTCAATCAAAGGCCTTGTTTTTAACGATGAAGGTAAGGTTATGCTTATTAAGGAAAAAACCGGCGTGTGGGATTTGCCCGGCGGCAGGATAGAGCAGGGGCAAAATTTTAAAGAAACACTGGAAAGAGAGTGCGTTGAAGAACTTGGTGTAAAATGCGAAGTTTTAGACAAGACCCCTTTCTTTGCCTGGGTCGCGCAAAACAAAACAGAGAGGTGGCAGGCCATACTCTGTTTCAGGATTAAGCTGGAAAGTACGGACTTCAAAGAATCCGATGAGTGCGTTGGTCATGATTTTTTTGATAAGAATAGTCTTGATTCAATAAATCTCGTGCCGCAAACAAAAAATATCAAGGAATGGCTATAGCGCCAGTGGAAGAAAAAAGTTCCCGCTAAGCGGGAACTTTTTTGACAACGATTATTTCTGCTTTTGTTTAGGCTTTATATCGCGATAATTATTTTTATAAATTCAATAAGAATGGTAAACATAAGTTTAAAAGTCCTTGCCTAGAAGGGGTTTTTCGCGCCTCTGACTTCAAAGTGCAGATGGCAGCCGGTGGATTTGCCGGTGGAGCCGACGTAGCCGATGACCTGACCCTGGCTGACGCGCCAGCCTGGATAAACAATATTAGTGGAAAGATGTGAGTATAAAGTCTGGGTGCCGTTGGAGTGAGATACGACAATATAATTGCCGTAACCGCCGTTCCAGCCGGCCGCTTTGCTGATGATAACGTCGCCGGAAGCGGAGGCTAAAACCGGAGTGCCGCAGGAGTTGGCCAGGTCAACGCCGTTGTATCCGTGCAAGCCTTGAGATTTTACTCCGCCGGCAATCGGTTTCATGTAATAACCGGCGTAAGAAGGGCCGCTGCCGCCGCGATAGGGATTAGACCCCGGTCTGGTTGTTTTGGGGGCGGACGGCGCCGGCATCTCGCCGTTGGGAACGATTATCGTTTCCCCGACTGCCAGTTGCCCGTCGGCGTCCAGGCCGTTGAATTTTATTATTTCGTCCACGTCGCTGTTGAGTTTCTTGGCGATACTCTTAAGCGTATCTCCTTTTTTGACTTCGTACTTTACTCCGGTGATTGGGAGAATGACCAGCGTTTGCCCCGGCTTGATGGAGCTGCCGCGGGAGATGTCGTTTGACCAGATTATGGTATTGACGGAAACTCCGAACATCTGGGCTATCTGTGATAAGGTGTCACCCTCGCGCACCACATAAACATTGATCTGCCAGTCGCTGTTTAATTCTTCCACGTCGGCCATGGTGCCAAGCGGGCCGGACTCCGGAAGAAGCGAGTTGTTGTTGACTATGGCAATTTCTCCGCCCCCTTTATGGTTGCTGACCTCGTAGCTTAAAGAACTTTCCAGAAGAGGCATCGTTTGCAGGTTGGCCGTTTCTTTTTTTGAGGCAAGCCCGAGTTTGGAGGCTTCGGCACTGGAGCCAAAGTAGAAAAAGCCGGCCTCCGCGAGGTTAACCTGCCCTAAAAAGAAAACAGCTCCTAAAAGTAGGGCCATGGATGAAAATCTTAATATAGGGCTCCGTTGAGGCCTTTTTTTACAAAGGGCGGCAACCGAGTTTTTGGGTTTAGTATAAATAAGCCTAAAAATAAGGGTATTTCAGCAATTTCGGCAAAAATATGGCTAAAAACAAGGGTTTTCTGGAAAAGGTATCTTTACAAAGTACAAGGTAATCGTACTCTTTTTTGCCCAAAAGTCAATTGGGCAAGGGTGTTATGCACAGGCCGGCCGGTTGTGATAAAATATGGCGGTGGTTAAATTTTTGATTCTGATTTTGGCACTAGGAGCGTCTTCTTTGGCGCTGATCGGCCCGGACAAGCAGGAAAAAGTCGCCTCGCGCGCGGAAAAGCCGGAGGAGGTTAAAAATGTCCGGATTAACGGAGCGGCAGCCAGGGTTGATTTGGCTTTGACAATGGAGCAAAGGGCAAAAGGCCTTTCCGGCAGGAAAAAACTTGAGCCGGACAAAGGCATGTTGTTTTATTTTGACAAGCCTGGTTTTTATTCTTTCTGGATGAAGGATATGAACTTTCCGATTGACATAATCTGGATAGGTGAAGACTTGAAAGTGGCGGACATTACTGAAGACGCTTTGCCAGAATCGTTTCCAAAACAATTTTTGCCGGAAAAAGCGGCGAAGTTGGTGCTGGAAGTGAATGCCGGCTGGGCAAAAAAGAACGGCGTAAAAGAAGGAATGCCGGTGAAAATTTTTTAACTTATTTTTCTTATTTTTAAAATGGATTTTTTATTGAACGGGCTCAATGAAGCGCAGAAGAAAGTCGTTTTGCATAAAGACGGACCGCTTTTGGTGCTGGCCGGAGCCGGTTCGGGCAAGACCAAAAGCATCAGCCACCGCATTGCCCACATGGCAAGCCAAGGCGTAGCGCCGGAAAAAATTTTGGCCATCACCTTTACCAACAAAGCGGCCGGAGAGATGAGGGAGAGGGTGTTTGGATTGCTGGAAAAAATTCAGGTTGTGGGCAATTCCAAGGACGGTCCTTGGAAACGGCAGCATCCATTTGTGAGCACGTTCCATTCGCTCGGGGTTTATATTTTAAAAAAGCACGGGAGCAAAGTCGGCGTTCCGGCCAACTTTTCCATTTTAAGCAAAGAAGACAGTCTTGATATGGTCAAAGAGGCGATTAAAGAATTAAGCATTGACCCGAAGCAGTTCCAGCCCAACAAAATGCAGTCGCTCATCTCGCGGCAGAAAGGGGATTTGTTTGACGCCGAATCATATTTTGCCGAAGCCGGTTCCGATTTCTTCGGCTCCGTGTTGGGAAAAATCTGGAAAAAGTACGAAGAAAATCTGCGAGAGCATAAAGCCCTGGACTTTGACGACCTTGTTTCCAAGGTGGTTTTTCTGCTCAAAAAAGACGCGGAAGTAAGGGATTATTATCAAAATTTGTGGGACTATATCCTCATAGACGAATATCAAGACACCAACAAAAGCCAGTACGAGCTGTCCAAGATTCTTGCCGCCAGACACAAAAACATCTGCGCCGTGGGCGATATGGACCAGTGTATCTACGCTTTCCGCGGGGCCGACTTCCGCAACATCATCAATTTTGAGAAGGACTATCCGGAACACGTGGCTGTGGCGCTGGAAGAAAATTACCGTTCCACTCAAAACATCCTGGAAGCGGCGGCAAAAATCATAGAGAAGAACAAAGTCCGCAAGCCGAAAGGTCTTTACACTAAAAACCAAAAAGGCGCCGAGATATCGCTGTTTGAGGCGATGGGCGAGTACGAGGAGGCGGAGTTTGTCGCCCATAAGATAAAAGAAATTTTGGCGCGGGGCGGCTCGCCCTCGGAAATATCCGTGTTGTTTCGCGCTAACTTCCAGTCGCGGGTGTTTGAGGAGGCCTGCCTCAAGCACGGCATAGCCTACCAAATGCTGGGCACCCAGTTTTACGAAAGAAAGGAAATCAAAGACGTGCTGGCTTACCTGCGGGCGGCGTTAAACAGAGAGGATTTATTGAGCGTCAAAAGGGCGGTCAACGTTCCGTCGCGGGGGATAGGCAAAGTTTCCTTGTTGAACAAATTTTCCGGCAAAAAACTTCCGGCGGCGATGGAGAAAAAGTTTGAGGACTTTTTCGCCCTGCTGGACTCCATTAAAGAAAACACCGGAAAAGAAAAAGCCTCGGCGGCGATAAGTTTTATCATTAAAAAATCGGGCTTGGAAGAACTTCTGGAAAATGGAGATAGTACCGACAAGGAACGGCTGGAAAACCTGAAGGAGTTGGTGAGCATCGCCACCAGATACGACAACCTGCCGGAGCCGGAGGGCGTCCAGAAATTATTGGAAGACGCTTCTTTGATGAGCGCGCAGGACGCGATAGAAAATAAAGAGGAAAAAGTGCGGCTGATGACGGCGCACGCCGCCAAAGGGCTTGAGTTTAAAAACGTTTTCATCGTCGGGTTGGAAGAGGGGTTGTTCCCACATTCCGGCATGGGCTCGCGCGACAGGGAGAGGGATGAGGAGGAAAGGAGGCTTTTTTACGTGGCGGTGACAAGAGCAAAAGAAAAACTGTTTTTGTCTTTCGCCGTTTCGCGCATGATTTACGGCGGCCGGCAGATGAATATGCCGTCCCGCTTTTTGTCCGACATCCCCGACTATTTGTACAAAATGGAGGAGTTTCGGGGCGAACCGCCGGAAGAAGTGATAAGATATGGCTGATTAAATCCGAAGCGCGAAGCACGAAATCCGAAACAATATCAAAATTTAAAATTCAAATGACAAAAAGTTTAGAATTTAAAATTTAAAAAATTAGAATTTGTTTCGAATTTCGATATTAGGATTTCGAATTTATTTTTTATGCTGAAAGCTAAAAAATCACTTGGGCAGAATTTTCTCAATTCCCAAAAAATCGCCGAAGAAATAGTCGCGGCGGGGAAAGTTAGCCCCGATGATACTGTTCTGGAAGTCGGCCCAGGAAAGGGTGTTTTGACGGAGTTGCTTCTGCAAAGGGCTAAAAAAGTGATAGCGGTAGAGAAAGACGAGGAGCTTGTAGAATTTTTAAAAGAAAAATTTTCCGCTGAAATTAACAACGGGAGGCTGGATGTTATTTCAGGCGATATTTTGGCATTTGACCCAATGTCAAGGTTCAACCTTGACATTGGCGGTTATAAAATTATTGCCAACCTGCCTTATTATATTACCTCATTTTTTTTGCGAAAATTTTTGAGCGAGGAACCTCAGCCAGTTTTGATGGTCTTGATGATCCAAAAAGAGGTGGCGGATAGGATTATTGGTTTGGGAAAAAAGTGCGGGAAAAGAAACTCGTCTTTTTACAAAACTGACGAAGGAGGAAATTTTTCCAGAAGGCAAGTTTCTTTTCCCGTCAAAGAGAGCCTTCTTTCCATAAGCGTTAAAACTTACGGCCGGCCGGAGATAATAAGGATAGTTTCCAAGGGCAATTTCATTCCCCAGCCAAAAGTGGATTCGGCGGTTATCAGAATCTCCGGCATTTCCAAAGAATTTTTTAAAGATTTGGATGAGAAAAATTTTTTTGAAACGGTCAGAAAAGGCTTCGCCCACAAAAGGAAGTTGCTTTTGAGCAACCTAGGCGCGAAAAAAGAAAATTTTGCCGCCTGCGGCATAGCTGAAAAAGCGAGAGCCGAAGATTTAGACCTGGAAGACTGGAAGTGTTTAAACACTGTCAAGGTCTCGCCTTGACAGTGGGGTTGTCGTTGGAAAACATAAGCCAATTTTCAATAAAAACTTCGAACTCTTTAAAATTTTCAAAGTATTCAGGAAACTGGTTCTTATTAAGAATAACAAGCTCTTTCCTTTTTTCCACAGTGAAATCCAGAAAACTGGAATAAATGTAAGATTTAAGAAAAAGATCAGCCCCTTTTTTGTTTTTGATACCTGTTTCTTTCCATGCTGGCTCAATGAGCTTAATTGGGTTTAAATGAATGTACGAGAGGAGATATTTTAAATAACGGTCTTCGTTGACATGGGTTGCTTTAAATAATCCGCCAAATAATACCCCTGTTCTTTCGTTTTTCTTATTAAAATACATCGTATAAGCAGTGAGCAATTTTTGCATAAACTTACTTATACCGCCCTCGGTTTTTTCATGTATAAGCAAATGAAAATGATTAGGCATTAAACAATATGCTCCTATATCAACGAGAGTTTCTCCCCTTTTTATTTCTAGCAGTTTTTCCATTTTGATGTTCGGATAATCGCTTAATTTTATATCTTTCGTTCCATTGCATATGTATAACAAAGCAGTAAATCTGTCATAATCTGCTTTGTTTTGAAAAATTACCCTTTTGTCATTACCACGATTATAAATATGGTAGTTTTCTCCCGGTGAAAAATTTATTTTTCTGCTCATTGCTTAATTTTATAAAGAACGAAGCGGTTGTCAAGGCGAGACCTTGACATGGTTGAGTTTTTTGATGGGCGACTTATCCACATTTTTTCCTGATTTTTAAAGGAAATTATCTCTCGCAAAAGGTATAATTAACATACGGCAAAGTGCCGTCGCTTTGGCTTACTTACCGGGCAAGAAAATCATATTTTTAATAATTTTTATCCTGCTGATATTTGCCGGCTGGTTTTATTATGCCAAGTACGAAAAAGGCGATTTGGAATATCTGGCCAAAAAAGAAGAAGCGCAAAAAATATTGACCGTCGCTACCACGACGGAAAACGGAGCTATGTACGAATCCGACACCGACGGCGACGGTTTAAAAGACTGGGAGGAGACTCTTTGGAAAACCGACCCGAATAAAAAAGACACCGACGGCGACGGCGCGGAAGACAACGAAGAAATAGCCCAAAACCGAAACCCGCTCAAAGCCGGCCCGGACGATAAAATCGGCCAAAAAGAAGATCTGATCGCTCAAAACAAAAGCTCCTCCGGCGCCGACTTAAACACAATGACCGCCGCTTACGCCAAACAGTTTTTAACGGAGTATTTGCTGATTAAACAGCAGAAGGGTGAATTAACTAACAAAGATAAAGAAAGCTTAGTAGAATCACTCATGTTGCAGATGAGCAGTAACAGACCTACCGATACTTACAACGTTTCTAATATAAAAATAGCGGACAATGGGCAAGAAAATCTCAGAAAATACTCTATAACTGTTAAAAAATTGCTTGTTGACGACAAAAAAATAAAAGAAAACGAGGTGGTCATCTTCGGGCGTTTAATGGAGAACCTTAAAAATAAAGAGGGGGTTAATTACAGCAATGACGTAAAAAAACTTTTGGAAATAACGGAAATATATAACGGCGCTTTGGCTGAGCTAAGACAATTGGATGTGCCGGAAGAATTGGCTAAAGACCACCTTGATTTAATCAATGGCCTAAACAACATGAGTGAGGCTGTTAAATTGATGGCCACCGCGCCGGAAGATTCCATAAAGGGATTATTGGGATACAGGATTTACAAGCAAGAAGTGGAAAAATTTTCCGGTGGTTTTGAAAGCGTTAAAGAAATTTTAGTGAAAAAAAATGTTTTCTGATTTTTTCACAGTAAAAAAAAGAATGAGAAGAAATGTATTTGCGATCATTTCTTTCTTTTTTGTCTTTTATAACTTATTTGCCCCATTAGAATTATTTGCCACCGGAATTGATGGTAATGTCATTGTGGACGATATTCTTATGGATTCTTCTCCGACTAGCATAACCAGAAACGCCACTTTAAGTATGATTGCTGGTTCTTCCGCTACAACCGCAGGTAATACTACAGTTTTATCCAACAAAGAAACATGGCTTGACGGTCTCGCCTGGACGGCCGCCAACGTTATCATAGACCAGTTCGGCGACGCGTTGGTGACCTGGATCCAGAACGGTTTTGAAGGGAGTCCGATGTTTCTTAGCGACCCGGAAGGGTTTTTCCGCGACACGGCCAACCAGGTCAGCGGGGCCATAATAGACAAAATGGATTTGGAATGGTTGTGCGAGCCGATAGGACCATTGCGTATCAAAATGGACTTCTTTTTCCCCGGCACCGACAGGGCAAAATATAGGTGTACTTTCAACGACATTGTGGATAATTTCCAAAACATGGCGGATAGGGATGATATAAGCGATTGGTTGGATATTGATGTTAATATCCGCCAAAACAATATTGTCCGCGAATACGGCAACGACTTTAGGAACGGAGGATTTTTAATGTGGCTGATGAGCACCAAGCCCAAGAATAATGATGTGGGCCGTGTGGTCCAAGCGGCGGATAACGCTTACGCCGCCGCGCGGGTGAGCGTGGAAATGGGCGGCTTCCAGCTTAAATTAAACTCCGGATTTTTCGGGGTAAAGAAATGTATTGAAGAAGTGCCGAACATGGTAACAGAAGTTGAGTACGATCCTCTTGATCCAGATAATCCTTACAAAAAAACAGAGCTTCAAGACGGCATGAAATGCGCCAAATGGGAAACAAAAACCCCGGGGCAACTTGTTCAAAGCCAGCTTAACAGTGTCGTTGACAAAGATAAACAAAGACTCCAGGTTGCTGACGAAATAGACGAAATTATCGGCACCTTGGCTACTACTATGATGGGTTGGCTTGTGACCGGCGGTAATGGAGAGGGTGGCTTGTTAGGATACGATAAGGATGCCAATTATTCCGGCAGTAATCGCGATCACTATGGCGAGTTAAGCAAGAACCAGCAACTAGCCCAGGAAAAGCAATCCGTTTCCAACCAAACCGGCCGGATAACGGAATGGGAAGAAAATTATGGTCGGTCTTTGGAAGACCAATCTGACGCTTTGTACGGGGCAAAAGAGGATTTGGGAACGATTTTGGCTAAACTTAATTGCATTTACGCCACCAGCACCAGCGACACAAGTTATGATTATTCAACCTGCGACGACGATATTGAAGAAATTGGCAAAAATCTTGACCCGCTGGGCAAAGATATTAATGACGTAAACAATGACAGAACCAGCGTTCAGACGGCCATAACGAACGATATTGAGCCAAGAATCAGTGATTATGAAAACACATACGACACGCAAACTTTTGAGGACGGAGAAACTTTCCAGAGTTTGGGATTAACCGCCGTTGATGTTTCCGCCCGGGCGCTGGAGATAATTGATTCTTTCGTGGAGGAAGTGATGATGGCTACCAGGATAGGGGAAATAAAGACCTTGAAAGACGATGACCACTACTGCTACGACTACAACAAACGCAACAATAAAAACAAAAATAGAGAAACCGGCCAGGAAATGAGCGCTGAAAATAATCCGGTCGTTAAAAACGCCTCCAACGGATTTGCCACTACAACCAGAATCCACTGGAAAGCGGTAAGCGCCGAAGAATGCTCCCCGACCGGAGGAGAAAAGACTTGGCGCGGCACAACCATCGGCACCAGTGGAAGCTATGTGACACCGCCGTTTAAAACGGATGAATTAAGAACTTACGGCATAAGATGTTACGACCAGGACAACAACCGCATGGATAAGGAAATCATCCTTACTGCCGCCGATAGCAACGCCGAGCCGGCTTCTCTGGAAATTTTGTCGGACGACACCACTGTGGAAGTTAACACAGCCACCAATATTTACTGGCTTTCTTCCAATGCGTCTTCCTGCTATCTCTACTCGGACAAAGACAATCTTGACGAAGAAAGCGCTTACATAACGGAAGCGGACTCTTTGGAAGCGGATTCTGGTTTCTTCGTCGGCGAGGGATATTACCGCAAGGAAAAAACAAACTCCACCAAAAAAACGGCTACCGGTTCAATAGCGTCAGAGACGAATTATAAAATTATCTGCCGCGGCAACGACGGAGAAATAGCTTCGGAAGAAATAAACATCTCCACGGTTGATTCCGAAAAGAAAACCTACCAGACCCATAGTGAGAAAGAGTGGAAAGAAGTCAGCAAAGAAACGGGAAAAATTGAAGAGAAGATGGACAAGCTCGTGATAAAATACACTTGCGCGCTGGATGAGTACACCCAAGACGAGAATGTTGATGCGGATGATTGCGCCTTAGCCGATCAAACAAGCAGTGTTTCGCCTTAATAAAATGTTTAAGAAAATAATCACATATCTGCTAATAATTTCCGTGATTGTACCCGCCTTGGCGCCGGCGGGGTTTTCCGGTTTAAGTATGGTTTACGCCCAGCAGCAAGGGAATAACGGGAATAATAACTCAAATGACTTAGAAGAGCGCGTTGATCGCATAGAAAAAGGACTTGGCGTGGTCAATGAAAATAAGGGCAGCAAAGACGGTGAAATAGAGGATCCTTGCGGCTGGACTATGGGAATAGCCGGAGGAACATTCGGAAAGTGCGTCAGTTATCTTTTTCTCTATGTTGCCGTCCATTGGATTTTGCCCGCGGCTGTCTTCATCACCAACCTGGCATCAAGCTTGTTCAACGCCAGTATTGAATTTTCTTTGTCCGGCGAAATTTTTGACACAGAAAAAAACATAATGATAGCCACGGGCTGGACGATGGTAAGGGATTTGATCAACCTTGTTTTTATTTTCATCCTTCTGTATCTGGCAGTATCAATGATTTTGCAGTACGGAGGAGCCAGTATTAAAAAAGTTTTGCCCAGTATAATCGTAGCGGCAGTGCTGGTTAACTTCAGCATGCTGATTACCAAAATGGTCATAGACGCCTCCCATGTCTTTGCCTGGGAATTTTATAATCAAATTGACGCGGACAAAGGGGGGACGGTGGGCAACATCAAAAACGACCTTACAATAAACGGAGATTTCAAGAAGAAAAACCTGGGCAATGTTTTTATGGCCGCATTTAATCCGCAGCAGATGTTAACAGGCAGCACGGACAGCGTAGAAGGCGTTATCCAACAAGCTTATAACGAGGGAGGGGGTTTCAGCGAATCTGTGTTCACCCTGGCTCTGCCGGTGCTGTTGGAGGCGGCTTTGGCCATATTGGCCGCTTTCGTGCTTTTTGCCGGGGCGATTATGTTCGTGGTGCGGGTGGTGGTTTTGTGGATGGTGATGATGTTTTCTCCAATAATGATTATAGGGGTGGTCTTGCCCAGTATGAAAAAGTATTCCAGCCAGTGGTGGGGTTATCTTATAGGACAATCGTTTTTCGCTCCGGCCTTTCTGTTTATGTTTGTCTTGGTGACCAAGCTGATAAACAGCGACTTTTTAAAGAGCATTACGCAGACCACGGAAAATTCTAATTTAAAGCTGGCTTTTGGCCTGAACGCCGGCTCAATTCTGGTGCCGTTTTTCCATTTCTTCGTCGCGGCTGGGCTTATGCTCGCCTCGCTTATGGTGGCTAGGCAACTGGGTGGCAAAACGGCCAGCATGTCCATCGGCTGGGCGCACACGGCCCGCGGCTGGGCGCAGGGGGCGGCGGCAGGGACTGCCAAATACGGCTGGTGGGGCGCGAAAGGCGGCGCGAGGCGATGGTATGCGCCTATGGCTGAAAATTTTGCCACTGGCAAAGGTTTTATGGGTAAAGTTGGAAATGTAGCCAGATATGTACCTTTTGCCGGCGATGCCGCCACCAGAAAGGCGGCTGATATTGCCACGGAAAGCCGTAAAATAGTGGAAGAAAAGCAAAAGAAATACGGCAAGTACACAGCCGATGAGCTGAAGAAAATGCAGGGCGGTTGGTATAACAGAACATTCCGTCCTTATGAGACGTCCGCTATGCTGCAGGAATCCATCAAAAAAGAGGATATTAAAAAGATGGCTCCGGGTGATATTGAAAAATCCAAAGAATTCCTCAAGAGTCTTGGTATTAAGCCTAAGGACATAGAAAGACAGGCGCCGTTTTTGGTTAAAGGCAAAGCTGATGATACTGAAAGAGAAATATTACTCAATACTTATAAGGAAGAAAACGAGGCCAAATACAACGAAATCAGAGAAAAACTTGAGAAAGATTATGTTAACGACCCCGAAGGTTTGGGCAAGGCAATGGCCGCGGCCATTAAAACGGAACTCGGTGGCGGATTTGAGAAATTCCTTAACGAGAAGCTGTCCAATGCTTACAACGCGGAAAATCCGGAAGGATTCGGCAAGTTGGACAAGAAATACGCCGTCAAAGACAATGATTATTACCAGGCGCTTAGAAAAGAGCTGGCTGATTACCGCGCCAAAGCCGGGGTTGTCAAAAAAGCGTCTTCTTCTGATATGGAGAAAAACGCCTACAATATACTTACCGAGCCCAGTTTGGCCAAATATCTTAATACCGGTTCAATTAACAAGATAGTAGAGATGGGTGGCGATATGATGGAAAGAATGTTAGACGGACTTACTGGTGTCGCGGGCAGTTACGAGGATACGATTAAAAGTTTGGAGGAACTTGGCAATTACGGATTGGCAAAATTGATTAAGAAAGGGCAAGGGGCCAGGGGAATAAAAGATATGCTGGATGATTATGCGGTTAGAAAGAACAGGTGGAAAGGGAAAATTATCACTTAGGAAAATTAGGATCAAAAACAATATATTATGGCCTACACCTACGAACAAATAAGAGAAATTTTTCTCAAACTCCCCGAAGATTTAAGGGAGGCCTATTTCAGCGAAAACATTTCCGACAAAATAATAGACATAGGCAAAAAACATAAGTTAAACGTTGATGAAACCGGTATTTTGGGAGGCGAAACGGGGTTGGTTTTACTTGGCGAAGAACATCCCAATAAATTTATAGCCAATTTGTCGGCCAAGTTGGGCGTGGACAAAACGGCGGCAAGGGAGATTGCCCAAGACATCAACGAGCAGGTTTTCCGGCCGGTGCGGGATTCGCTTAGAAAAATACATGGAATTACGGACGGTTCGGAAATATCGGCCAAGGTTTCA